>NZ_JAJNQM010000040.1:0-31314 GCF_022227785.1 Ectothiorhodospira lacustris
TTGCGCCAAACTGTCCCGTTTCTGTGCCGAGCAGGATCTTGCCGACGGTGAATTTCTCGCCGGCATCCCCGGTGCCCTGGGTGGTGCCCTGGCCATGAATGCCGGGGCCTGGGGCGATGACACCTGGTCCCACGTGGAGCAGGTCACCACCGTCGACCGGCGTGGATGTCTGCACATCCATACCCGGGGGGATTACGAGGTGGGCTATCGCCATGTACAGGGTAGCCGGGAAGGCTGGTTCGTAGAAGCGGTGCTGGCCTTCACCCCCGGCGATGGGGAAGAATCCCGGCGGCGGGTGAAGGACCTGCTGTCCCGCCGCAACCGGAGTCAGCCCATTGGGCAGCCCTCCTGCGGCTCGGTGTTCCGTAATCCCCCCGGGGATCATGCGGCGCGGCTGATCGAGGCGGCGGGCCTTAAGGGGACGGGTATCGGCGGGGCCATGATCTCGGAAAAACATGCCAATTTCATCATCAATACCGGCACGGCCACGGCTGCGGACATGGAGGCTCTGATGGCCCGGGTGCAGGGCGAAATCCATGCCCGTTTCGGGACGGAACTGGTCCCTGAGGTCCGCATCGTAGGTGAGCCTTTGGGAGAGATGGCGTCATGACGCAGTCAAGGCAGGACAGCTTCGGCAAGGTGGCGGTGCTCATGGGCGGCTGGTCCGCGGAGCGCGAGGTTTCCTTACGCAGCGGACAGGCGGTGCTGCAGGCACTGCGGTCGGCCGGCGTGGATGCCCATGGCATTGACGTGGGGCGGGATGTGCTGGAGGTCCTGGCCCGCGCCGGCCATGACCGGGCATTCATCATCCTGCATGGCCGTGGCGGTGAGGATGGCGTCATCCAGGGCGCCCTGGAACTGCTGGGCATCCCCTATACGGGCACGGGCGTGGCCGGGTCGGCGGTGGGCATGAACAAGCTCATGAGCAAGCGCCTCTGGCGCGGGGCCGGTCTGCCGACGCCGGACTACCGGGTGCTGGAGCCCGGGTTTGACCCGGGGGCAGTGGTGGAGGCCCTGGGTCTGCCGTTGATCGTCAAGCCCGCACTGGAGGGGTCGAGCATCGGTATGAGCCGGGTCAACCAGGTGGAGGATCTTCCCGGTGCCTTTGAAGTCGCCGCCGCCTGTGGCGGACCGGTATTCGCGGAGCGCTGGATCACGGGCAGGGAGTTCACTGCGGCCATCCTGGATGGTGAGCCGTTGCCCCTGATTCGCCTGGAAACCCCCCGTTCCTTTTATGACTATGAGGCCAAGTACGCCGCAGGAGATACCCGCTATCACTGTCCCTGCGGACTGGCGCCCGAGGCCGAGACCGCCGTGCAGACCCTGGCCCTGGCCGCCTTCGAGGGCGTATCCGGGCAGGGCTGGGGACGGGTGGATCTGATGATGGATGCCCAAGGCAAGGCCTGGGTGATCGAGGTCAACACGGTCCCCGGCATGACCGATCACAGCCTGGTACCCATGGCGGCCCGGGCTGCCGGGCTGGATTTCCAGGCCCTGGTAATGAAGATTCTGGCCACGTCCCTGCAGTCGGGGGCGCGGTAATGGGGTACGTATGGGCAGATCGATGGCAAGGCGAAGGGTGCAGCGGCCGCCCTGGTGGCGGGAGGCACGCTTGCGCCGCGCCCTGCGAACCCTGCTGCTGGCGGCGGCAGTCATGATGCTCGCCGTCGCCGCTCAAGGGGCCGTGGCTTACCTGATGGAGCCCGATACCTTGCCCATCCGCAGCGTGGAAGTGGAGGGTGAGTTACGTTATCTGGGGCCGGAGATCCTGTCCGCCGCCATCACGCCCCATGTCCAGGGCGGGTTCTTCAACCTGGATCTGCGTCGGGTGGAGGCTTCGGTCAAGGCACTGCCCTGGGTGCGCGGGGTGTGGGTGCATCGGGAATGGCCGGACCGGATCGTGGTCCGGATCGAGGAGCAGGTCCCGGTGGCACGCTGGGGCGACGAGGCCCTGGTGAACCAATATGGGGAACTGTTCCGCCCTGAACTGTCCGAAGCCCCCGGAGGTTTGCCGTTCCTGGAAGGTCGCGAGGGGCGCCAGCGGCAGCTCATGGAGCGCTTCCTGGCAGTACAAGCCAGGCTGGCGGATGTGGGACTGGAGGTCTCCGGGCTGAAAGAGGATGCCCGCCGTTCCTGGGTCATTCAGCTTGAAGACGGCGGGCAGGTATTGATGGGGCGCGGCATGGACCCGGACCGGCTGGATCGACTGGTGCGCATGTACCCGCGCCTGGAGGAACACCGGGATGAGCCCATCAGGCGAATCGACATGCGTTACACCAACGGCATCGCCGTGGCCTGGAATCCCCGGGAAGGCGGTGCGCAATGAGACAGGGTAGGCAGGCAAGGCGAATGAGAGTCATGAATGCGGCGTTATGCACCTGGTTGCCACGGGATGCGGTCATCGCGCTGGGCGGTCCGGTAGCGGAGATGAAGGGTTATGTCTAAGCGATCCGATAAAGGGATGATCGTCGGTCTGGATATTGGGACCTCCAAGGTGGAGGCCATCGTCGGCGAGGTGAATGACGAGGGGGGGATTGAGATCGTCGGTATCGGTTCCCACCCCTCACGAGGCCTGAAGAAGGGGGTGGTGGTCAATATCGAATCCACCGTGCAATCAATCCAGCGGGCCATCGAGGAGGCTGAATTGATGGCCGGCTGTCAGATTCACTCGGTCTTTACCGGGATTGCCGGCAGCCATGTGAAGAGCCTCAACTCCACCGGCGTGGTGGCCATCAAGGACAAAGAGGTGACGACGGCGGATGTGGAACGGGTGATCGATGCCGCCCGTGCCGTGGCCATTCCGGCGGACCAGCGCATTCTCCATGTGCTGCCCCAGGAGTTCATCATCGACGAACAGGAGGGGATCCGCGAGCCCATCGGCATGTCCGGTGTGCGTCTGGAGGCCAAGGTTCACCTGGTGACCGGCGCGGTGTCCGCGGCCCAGAACATCATCAAGTGTGTACGGCGCTGTGGCCTGGAGGTGGATGACATCATCCTGGAGCAGCTGGCCTCCAGTTATGCGGTACTGACCGAGGATGAGAAGGAGCTGGGGGTGTGTCTGGTGGATATCGGTGGCGGCACCACCGATATCGCCGTCTTTACCGACGGTGCGATCCGCCATACGGCGGTGATCCCCATTGCCGGTGACCAGGTGACCAACGATATTGCCGTGGCCCTGCGGACTCCGACCCAGTATGCCGAAGACATCAAGATCAAGTATGCCTGTGCCCTGCGTCAGCTGGCCAATCCCGAGGAAAGCATCGAGGTGCCCGGTGTCGGCGACCGGCCGTCCCGGCGCCTGTCCCGACAGACCCTGGCCGGGGTGGTGGAACCTCGCTATGAGGAACTCATGTCCCTGGTGCAGGCGGAGCTGCGCCGGTCCGGCTGCGAGGAAATGGTGGCGGCGGGGGTGGTCCTTACCGGGGGTTCTTCAAAGATGGAAGGTGTGGCGGAACTGGCCGAGGAGGTCTTTCACATGCCGGTGCGTCTGGGCCTGCCCCAGTATGTCACCGGCCTGGTGGATGCGGTGAGAAATCCCATTCATTCCACCGGGGTGGGGCTGTTGCTGTTTGGCCATCAAAGTCGCCATCAGGCCCTTGGGGAAGGGGTTCGGGGCGGCGGCATGAAATCCGTCTGGGGGCGGATGAAGAGCTGGTTTCAGGGGAATCTCTAGTACCGGTTGCACGGCCGGTCTTCGGAGCAGGGGCTGAAAAAAAACAAGCAGGGGCGGTTGGGTCTGCGGGTCGGAATTCGAAGCTTGACGGTCTTTCAACGAACATTGTGGTTTATTAGGAGGTAGTGGATATGTTTGAACTCATGGATACCTATCCCCAGAACGCGGTCATCAAGGTCATCGGCGTCGGTGGCGGTGGCGGCAATGCGGTCCAGCACATGGTCAATGCATCCATCGAGGGCGTGGACTTTGTGGTGGCCAATACGGATGCCCAGGCGCTCAAGCGGGTGGATGCCAAGACCTTGCTGCAGCTGGGTTCCCATATCACCAAGGGACTGGGGGCCGGGGCTGATCCCGCCGTGGGTCGCGAGGCCGCTCTGGAAGATCGAGAGCGGATCCAGGAAGTGATCGATGGCGCCGACATGGTCTTCATCACCGCCGGCATGGGTGGTGGCACGGGCACCGGGGCCGCCCCCGTGGTGGCGCAGATCGCCAAGGAAATGGGCATCCTCACCGTGGCCGTGGTGACCAAGCCCTTCCCCTTCGAGGGCAAGAAGCGCATGCAGGTCGCCCAGACGGGGATGGAAAATCTGGCCAAGTACGTGGATTCCCTCATCACCATTCCCAATGACAAGCTGTTGTCGGTGCTGGGCAAGAACGTGACCCTGTTGGATGCCTTCAAGGCCGCCAACGACGTGCTGTTGGGGGCGGTGCAGGGGATCGCCGAACTCATCACCCGTCCGGGCCTGATCAACGTCGACTTTGCCGACGTGCGTACGGTCATGTCCGAGATGGGCATGGCCATGATGGGGACCGGCTCCGCCTCCGGCGGTGATCGTGCCCGCGTCGCGGCCGAGGCCGCCATCTCCAGCCCGCTGCTGGAAGATGTGAACATCGCCGGTGCCCGGGGCATCCTGGTGAACGTGACCGCCGGCATGGACATGTCCATTGGTGAATTCGAGGAAGTGGGTGCGGCGGTCAAGGAGTTTGCCTCCGAGGATGCTACCGTGGTGGTGGGTACCGTCATCGATCCGGAGATGAACGACGAGCTTCGCGTGACCCTGGTGGCCACCGGCTTGGGGACCCCGGGCCAGGCCGCCCGTCCGACCCGCGAAAAGCCGGCCGTGAAACTGGTGGAGCCCCGTCAGGCGGCCATGGGCGGCCACGGCAACGAGCTGGATATGGTGGATTACGACAAGCTGGACCGGCCCGCCGTGATGCGCAAGCAGCAGGGCAATGCCGCCTACGATATCTCCGGTAATCCCAATATGGACTACCTGGATATCCCGGCGTTCCTGCGCAAACAGGCTGACTGAGCATGGGGAGGTGCGGGGCGGAGCGCACCGTTGGTGTGCTCCGCCTCCCTGTCCAGGCACTCTTTCAGGGCGTATCTTGCATGAAAACATGCAAGTGACCCCATCCAGTGGCATAATGTCCGGCTATTTTCCCCCGTCGGCGCGTTTCGGGAAGGCCTGGCACGCTCACTGCACCCACCCCGGTGCGTCACGGGTTCAGAGGACTATCACGTTGATCAAACAGCGCACACTCAAGAACACCATCCGCGCCACCGGCGTCGGTCTTCACACTGGTGAAAAGATCTATCTGATGCTGCGCCCCGCACCGGTGAACGCAGGTGTGGTGTTTCGCCGGGTCGATCTGGACCCGGTGGTGGAGATCAAGGCCCATCCCGCGAACGTCGGTGATACCTGTCTGTCCACCACCATGGTGAGCGGTGATGTGCGCGTGTCCACGGTGGAACACCTGCTGTCGGCCGTGGCGGGGCTGGGCATCGACAACCTCTACGTGGATGTCAGTGCGCCGGAAGTACCGATCATGGATGGCAGCGCCGGCCCCTTTGTCTTTTTGATTCAGTCCGCCGGGATCGTGGAACAGAACGCCCCCAAGCGTTTTATCCGTATCAAAAAACTGGTGGAAGTGCGGGAGGACGACAAGTGGGCGCGACTGGAACCCTTCAACGGTTTCAAGGTGGGTTTCTCCATCGATTTCAAGCACCCCATCTTCAGCGGCGGTATCCAGACGGCGGAACTGGATTTTTCCACCACTTCGTTCGTCAAGGAGGTCAGCCGGGCCCGGACCTTCGGTTTCATGCGTGAGATCGAGGCCCTGCGTAGTCGCCGGCTGGCCCTGGGCGGCAGTCTGGACAATGCCGTGGTGCTGGATGATTACCGGGTGCTCAACGAGGATGGTTTGCGCTACGAGGATGAGTTCGTCAAGCACAAGATCCTGGATGCCATCGGTGACGTCTATCAGCTGGGCCACAGCCTGATCGGGGCTTTTACCGGCTACAAGTCCGGCCATGCCCTGAACAACACGCTGATCCGCAAGCTGATCACCCTGGAAGATGCCTACGAGATCGTGACCTTTGAAGAGGGCGGTGAGCCGTTGCCCATCTCCTACGCCCACGCAGCGGCTACGGTCTGACCGGGTCTCCGCTTCGCGCCGCCAGGCGGCGCAGGGCCTGACTCAGCTCAGGGTCGTCCACGGTGTTGGCCACGCTCAGCAGGGCGATGCGTGCCTGGGGGGGGAGAGGGCTGAGTTGCCGGTGCCGGGTTTCGGTTCGGGCCGTTCCCATGGCAGGACGCACCCGGATATGGACGGACCGAGCCTGCAGCCCATGGTGAGCCTTGATCTGCTTGAGGATCTCCCTCTGCAGATAGCGCAGTTGGGAAGCCCAGGCCCCGGAGTCCGTCACCAGAATCAGACACCCTTCTTCCATGCCGCCCGCCCAGCAGTGCTCCCGGGGGCCCGGGGGCAGCAGGTCCCTGACGCTCCGGGTCAGGGCCTCCAGCGCACGCGCCCGGTGCAGCAGATCGGGGTCCAGCAGGGCTCTGGGGCGGTGCATGGGCGGGCAGGGCTCCTCCGGGGTGATATGTTTGCAAGACTACCTGCATCCGTGACGGCGGGATACCCGGATTTCCCACAAAGTGTATGGTTGGACTATGATCTGCTCTTCATGAAAGACGCTCACCAGCTGTCGGTTTTTCCCGGCGCTGGTCCTGATCAGAAAAACGCGGGCTGAATCAGCATGAATATTATCTTTCTGACGAGCAACGGGGCGGGTTCCCGGCGCTTTCACATGTCACGCTGGTACCACCTTGCCATTCCTCTGACGGCACTCACTGTTTGTGGCGGCCTGATCATGGGGGCCGGTTATCACGCCGGCCGGCATCTTCAGGGTGCTGCGGATCCCCGGCTTGTTTACTGGGGCGAGGAACTGCGGGAGCAGCGCTATGAACTGGAGTATGCCAGGGATACCGCCGAGGCGGGCATTCAGGCCCTGACCCAGCGCGTGGCCCAACTCCAGGCACAGATGATGCGCCTGGACGCTCTGGGCAATAAGCTGGTGAAGATGGCCGACCTGGAAGACGGCGAGTTCGATTTCGGGATTTTGCCTGGCCTGGGTGGGCCTGAAGAGCTGTTTTACGACGCACCGCCTTCCGATCTGTTGCAGCAACTCGATGAACTGGCCCGGCAGATGGATGACCGGGAATCCCAGCTGCGTCTGCTGAGCCGTCTCATCCTTTCGGGGCAGTTGGCCGACGAGGTGACCCCGGCCGGTCGTCCCGTGGTGTCCGGGTGGATGTCCTCCGGTTACGGCAGTCGCACCGATCCCTTTACCGGTCGTCAGGTCTTCCACCGGGGGGTGGATTTTGCCGGTCGTCCCGGCTCCGACATCATTGCCGTTGCGGGCGGTATCGTGATGTTTGCCGATCGCCGGGATGCCTTCGGTAAATTGGTGGAGATCGACCACGGTAATGGCTATGTCACCCGCTATGCCCACAATCAGGAGATGCTGGTTGCCGTGGGCGATATGGTGCGCAAGGGGCAGGTGATCGCCAGGATGGGATCCACCGGGCGCGCCACCGGCCCTCATGTGCATTTCGAAGTGCTCAAGGATGACCGTCACGTGAATCCTCACCGTTTCATCGCCGCCTCGGATTAGGTCCCCCGGCGCCCCCTGCGTCACCATCGCGGATGGGGTATGATGACGGCCCTCAAGTTCAGCAACTCAGCGCAGAACCCTTCATGGTCACAAGCCTAGTCAGAAAGATCTTCGGTAGCCGTAACGACCGCCTGGTTAAGCGATACGGCAAGCAGGTGGGACGGATCAACGAGCAGGAAGCCGATCTCAAGGTGCTCACGGACGAACAACTCAGGGCCAGGACCGGAGGGTTCCGGGACCGCCTCGGCAAAGGGGAGTCCTTGGATGACCTGTTGCCGGAAGCCTTTGCGCTGGTCCGCGAGGCCGGCCGCCGCATCATGGGCATGCGTCATTTCGACGTCCAGCTCATCGGCGGCATGGTGCTCAACGACGGCCGCATTGCCGAGATGCGTACCGGTGAGGGCAAAACCCTGGTGGCCACCCTGTCGGCCTATCTGAATGCGTTGCCCGGCAAGGGCGTGCATGTGATCACGGTCAACGACTATCTGGCCCGCCGCGATGCTGCCTGGATGGGTCGTCTCTACCACGGCCTGGGTCTGAGCGTGGGGGTGGTCAATTCCTCCGGTGCCAAGGGTGCCAAGCACTCCTATCTTTATGATCCCGACTTTGCCGGCGACGAGGAGGGTTATGTCCATCTGCGGCCGGTGAGCCGGCGTGAGGCCTATGCCGCCGACATCACCTACGGTACCAACAACGAATTCGGCTTCGATTATCTGCGCGACAACATGGCTTTTCGTGCCGAGGACCGGGTGCAGCGCGACCTGGCCTATGCCATCGTGGACGAAGTGGACTCCATCCTCATCGACGAGGCCCGTACCCCTCTGATCATCTCCGGCCCCACCGGTGAGAACTCCGAGCTTTACCAGCGGATGAAGGACATCGTGCCCACGCTGCAGCGCCAGGAAGAGGAGGAGTCCGAAGGCGACTACTACGTCGATGAGAAGGTCAAGCAGGTGTTCATGTCCGAGGACGGCCAGGAACGGGCCGAGCAACTCCTCAAGGAGGCCGGACTGCTCAAGGAAGACCAGTCCCTCTATGATGCCGCCAGCATTCCCCTGCTGCACCATCTCAACGCCGCCCTGCGTGCCCATGCCATCTTCCAGCGGGACGTGCATTATCTGGTCAGGGACAAGCAGGTCCTCATCATCGATGAATTCACCGGTCGCGTGATGCCCGGCCGGCGCTGGTCGGAAGGTCTGCACCAGGCCGTGGAGGCCAAGGA
Organism: Ectothiorhodospira lacustris; assembly: GCF_022227785.1. Taxonomy (NCBI): domain Bacteria; kingdom Pseudomonadati; phylum Pseudomonadota; class Gammaproteobacteria; order Chromatiales; family Ectothiorhodospiraceae; genus Ectothiorhodospira; species Ectothiorhodospira lacustris. The sequence continues at coordinate 8,860 of NZ_JAJNQM010000040.1, forward strand.
AGGGGTGCCGATCCAGAACGAGAACCAGACCCTGGCCTCGATCACCTTCCAGAACTATTTCCGTCTTTACAAGAAGCTCTCGGGCATGACCGGGACCGCCGATACCGAGGCTTATGAGTTCCAGCATATCTACGGCCTGGAGGTGGTGGTGATCCCCACCAACAAGCCCATGGTCCGCAACGATATGCAGGATCTGGTCTATATGACCCAGAAGGACAAGTACAAGGCCATCATAGAGGACATCAAGCACTGTCGGGAGCAGGGCCAGCCGGTGCTGGTGGGTACCGCCTCGGTGGAGGCCTCGGAGATCCTCTCCGATCTGCTCAAGAAGGCCAAGATCAACCACGAGGTCCTCAACGCCAAGCAGCACGAGCGGGAGGCCCATATCGTCGCCCAGGCCGGCCGGCCCGGTGCGGTGACCATCGCGACCAACATGGCCGGTCGCGGTACCGACATCGTGCTGGGCGGCAGCCTGGATGCGGAGTTGGAGGCCCTGGGTCCCCACCAGGACCCGGCCCACGTGGAGAAGATCCGGGGCGAGTGGCAACAGCGTCATGATCAGGTGCTGGGGGCGGGCGGCCTGCATATCATCGGCTCGGAGCGCCATGAGTCTCGCCGTATCGATAACCAGCTGCGAGGGCGCGCCGGTCGTCAGGGGGACCCGGGTTCCAGCCGCTTCTTCCTGTCCCTGGAAGACACCCTCATGCGCATCTTCGCCTCCGACCGGGTGAAGATGATCATGCAGAAGCTGGGCATGGAGGAGGGTGAGGCGATCGAGAATGCCTGGGTGACCAAGGCCATCGAAAATGCTCAGCGCAAGGTGGAGGGCCACAACTTCGATATCCGCAAGAATCTGCTGGAATACGATGATGTGGCCAACGACCAGCGCCGGGTGGTCTACGAGCAGCGCCGGGAACTGCTGGATTCCCAGGAGATCTCCGATACCATCCGCGCCGTGCGCGAGGACGTGGTGGACCGGACCATCAGCCGCTACATTCCCCCGGGTTCCATCGATGAGCAGTGGGATATCCCGGGTCTGACCCAGGCCATGGAGAGCGAGTTCGGCTTGAAGCTGGATGTCGCCGGCTGGCTGGAAAAGGATGACGATCTGCATGAGGAGTCCTTGCGCGAGCGTCTGCAGGGGGAAGTGAGCGGGGCGCTGGATGCCAAGCGGGCCGTAGTCGGTGCGGAGCTGATGCAGCGCATCGAGAAGGATGTGATGCTCCAGGTACTGGACAGCCACTGGAAAGAGCATCTGGCATCCATGGACTATCTGCGCCAGGGTATCGGCTTGCGTGGTTATGCCCAGCGCAATCCCAAGCAGGAGTACAAGCGCGAAGCCTTCGCCATGTTTGAGAGCCTGCTCGAGCGTATCAAGCATGATGTCATCTCCATGCTCATGCGACTGCAGGTACAGTCTCCGGATGACGTGGCCACGCTGGAGGCTCAGGCCCTTGGCGGCGCCAAGCCGGCCGCCATGGAATTCAAGCATGATCAGCCAGACAGCCCCCTGTCCGCCGAAGACGATGCCCAGGGCAAGCCGGAAGAGTCGGATCAGGAGCCCTATCGCCGGGAAGGACCCAAGCTGGGTCGCAATGATCCTTGCTGGTGCGGTTCCGGCAAGAAGTACAAGCACTGCCACGGCAGACTGGAGTGATCGAAGATGGCCGTGAACCTGTCCGAGCCCGTTGAGCTGGCACCTGTTTCCGGGGTCCGCCTCAGTGCGGTGGCTGCGGGCATCCGCTACCAGGGGCGTAACGACCTGGTGCTGATGGAACTGGCCACCGGCAGTACCTGTGCCGCCGTATTCACCCGCAATGCCTTCTGTGCCGCCCCGGTGCAGGTGGCCCGACAGCACCTGCTCCAAGGCGCCCCCCGCTATCTGCTGATCAACGCTGGTAATGCCAATGCCGGTACCGGGACCCAGGGCCTGGAGGCTGCCTATCTGAGTTGTGGCGCCGTGGCCGGTTGCACCAATGTCAGGGCGGCCCAGGTACTGCCGTTCTCCACCGGCGTGATCGGCGAACCCCTGCCGGTGGACCGCATCTCGGCGGCCCTGCCCGAGGCCGTGGCCGCCCTGGATGAGCAGGGCTGGATGCCGGCCATGCGGGCCATCATGACCACTGACACGGTGGGTAAGGGGGCTTCGGAAACGCTGCGTCTTTCCGGTGGCGAGGTGACCCTGACAGGGATTGCCAAGGGCTCCGGCATGATCCATCCCGACATGGCCACCATGCTGGCCTTCCTGGCCACCGACGCCCTGCTGGACAAGGCGGTGTTGCAGGCCATGCTGCTGCGTTGCACCGATGCCAGTTTCAATGCCATTACCGTGGATGGGGATACCTCCACCAATGATGCCTGCGTGCTGGCCGCCACCGGGGCCTCCGGGGTGTCGGTGGACTCCGCGGAAGACCAGGCCCTGTTCGAGCAGGCGTTGCTGCGGATCTGCCGTCATCTGGCCCATGCCATCGTGCGTGACGGTGAAGGCGCGACCAAGTTCATCACGGTGCGGGTCAGTGGGGCGAGGGATGCGGAAGAGGCCCGCCGTGTGGGCTTTGCCGTGGCCCTGTCGCCGCTGGTGAAGACCGCCCTGTTTGCATCGGACCCCAACTGGGGACGGATCCTGGCAGCGGTGGGCCGCGCCGGCGTGAAGGATCTGGACGTGGACCGGGTGACCATTCATCTGGACGATGTGCGCATCGTCGCCAATGGCGGTCGGGCACTCGAGTATGAGGAGGCCATGGGGCGCCGAGTGATGGCCGGGGCGGAGATCCTTATCCACATTGATCTGGGAGGGCCGGGAGAGACCGAGGCCGAGGTCTACACCTGTGATTTTTCCTACGATTATGTGCGCATCAATGCCGAATACCGTTCCTGAGGGCCATGACTGAGCCGCTTCGGGTGGCGGTGGCTGCCATCGCCAATGATCGCGATGAGTATCTGATCGCCCGCCGCCCCGAGCATGTGCACCAGGGTGGTCTCTGGGAGTTCCCCGGCGGCAAGATCGAACCGGGGGAAACCCTGGAGGCCGCCTTGCGGCGGGAGCTGAGGGAAGAACTGGACATTACGCCTCTGCGGCACCATCCCTTGATCACCTTGAATCACGATTACCCGGACCGGCGGGTTTGCCTGGAAGTGGTGAAGGTCGACCGTTTCGAGGGCGAGCCCCGCGGCATGGAAGGGCAGCCGCTGCGGTGGGTGGCGGCCGCCCAGCTGCATGCCCTGGATTTCCCGGCCGCCAACCGTGCCATCATCAAGGCCCTGATCTTGCCGGATTGCCTGGTCATCACCCCGGATCTGCGCTGCCCCGAAACCCTGCTGGACGGACTGAACCGGACCTTGGACGCGGGCCGGGTGCGCCTGTTGCAGCTGCGTGCGCCGGGCCTGAGCCGGGAGGACTTTGTCTCCCTGGCCGCCGCGGTGATCCCGCTGTGCCATGCCCAGGGTGCGGGGGTCGTGCTGAATGCGGAACCTGAGTTGGCCATCTCCCTGGGGGCGGACGGTGTTCATCTCAATAGTCGCAGACTGGCTTCCCTGGCTGAGCGTCCCGAAGTCAGCCTGGTGGGGTGCTCGGTTCATCAGCGGGGTGAGCTTGAGAAAGCGATCCGGCTCGGTGTCGATTTTGTCCTCGTCTCCCCCGTCGCGCCCACGCATACCCATCCGGGCGCGCCGGTGCTGGGTTGGCGCCGTTTTGAGGAACTGGCGCGGCAGGCGGGCAGGCCGGCCTACGCCCTGGGCGGCATGACGGTGGATGACATCTCTGCGGCGCAGCGTCATGGCGGACAGGGCATTGCCGGCATTCGGGGGCTCTGGCAAGGGGTAACGGCAACGGAGGGGGATTGACTCCCGATCCGGGCCACGTGACAGGACGGCAATCCTTTGGCGAAGAGGGCGGATACATGGCACGTTGGCTGAGCTGGTTGCTGATTCCCGTGATGCTGGGACTGGGTTACCTGGCCGGAGAACACTGGTTGAGACCTTTGGTGGCGCCGGTGGATCCGGCGACGACGGTCATTCAGGCCCCGGCCGGCTGCGAGTTGGATGCCCGAGGGTGTTTGATGCCGGTGAATGGGGTGGAGATTCGTGTCCGGGGTCCCGAGCGGATTCCGCCGCTGGAGCGGTTTGCCCTGCGGCTGGAGGGCAGCACCTCCCTGGAACCTCTGGAAGTGTCCTACATCATGACCGGCATGGACATGGGATTGCACCGGTTTGAGTTTGAACCGGAGGGCTCGGGGCACTGGCTGGCCGAGTCGGTACTACCGGTCTGCATGTCCGGACGCATGGACTGGCTGGCACGGGTGCGCGTTCGCGTGGACGGGCGGCTTTATGAACTGCATGTCCCTGTGTTGCTGCGCCGAGAGTAGTACGCTTGCCTACCTATAGTGCGCAGCAGCACAGCGTGAACGGGATTTCCTCGTCACACTGGATTGATCGCGTCTTCAGGTCGCCGGCACGCAGGAACCGCACCGAGAAGCGCTGCCGTCCGGCACTGATCTCGGGGTAACAGGGGGCGTTGAGGGGCAGGGCGATGCGGATCATCTGCCAGGGCAGGCCGGTATCCATGCCCTGTTCGTAAAAGCCACGACTCGCCGTCATGGGACGGGGGGCGCCGGCATCACGGATCAGCTGCAGGATCACGCTGACGGACTCCTGGATGTCTGCAAAGGGCTGGGCCCATTCCAGTAGCAGCTGCCGCCGTTCCCCGGTGGAGCGGGCCAGCCAGTAGTGGTAGGCCGGCAGGTCAAAATCACAGGTTCCACCGGGGATGGCGGCCCGTTGGCGGATGCTGTTGAAGAAATCATTGCCCTTGACCTGCTGGTCCAGCTGGCCATTGAGGGCATGGATGCCGTCGATGAGACGACGATGCTTGTCGATCACCGTGTTGAGGCGACGCTGATCCACGCCGGGCTCGGTACTCAGCCGGTTCAGATTGGTGATCTGCCGTTCCAGCTCCTTCATCAGCTCGCGCTTCACATCCACCCGATTAGTGAGATTCACCATCTCGATCAGGGTGAGCAGACTGCCGTGGGTGTCCGGGCCTGAATCGTGCTGCAAGCTATGGTCAAATCGGTGCATCAGCACTTCAAGACGCATGAACAGACGCATGCGCTCATGCAAGGGCTGTTCGTAGATGATGGAACCCTTCACAGAAGCGGCTGCCGGAGGCGTGTGAACCACGTATTCATTGTTTTCCGATCTGCGGCCGAAATGAACGAACATTTTACCACCTTGGTAGGATGAGACCGGTGTCTTCGGTATCCGGTATCAGCATGCCGTTGCCATCCGGAGGTATCGCTGGTGCAGGGCTTCCACCTGGGCCGGCAGGGTATCTACTGATTTCTCGTTGTCGATGATATCGTCTGCGGCTGCCAGACGCTGTTCCCGGGTGGCCTGGGCATCCAGGATGGCCTGAATCTGTTGCGGAGACACCCCGTCACGGCGCCCGGCACGCTCCCTCTGGCTGGGCACGGAACAATCTACCAGCAGAATGCGATCCACTCGCCCCTGTGCCCCGGACTCCACCAGCAAAGGCACGACCAGCACACAGTAGGGCGTCGCGATCTTTGATTTTTCTTGTTCTATTGCGTCCCAGATCATAGGGTGGAGCAGGCTTTCCAGTCTGTGACGGGTTTGGCTGTTCCGGAACACCATGTCTCGCATGGCCGCCCGGTCCAGGGTCCCGTCGTCCTTGAGGATCTGTGTGCCGAAGGTCTCCACCAGTGCCGTGAGTCCGGGCGAGCCCGGTTCCACCACGCGCCTTGCAATGATATCCGAATCGATGACTGCAGCGCCTCTGTCTTCGAACAGGCGCGATACGGTGCTCTTGCCGCTGCCGATGCCCCCCGTCAGTCCAATGGTGAGCATGGGGTCAGCCGAGGATGCCGAGGTAGGTCTGCACGATGGTGTCGCCCCAGAGCAGGGCAATCCACCCTGCGGCGGCCAGATAGGGGCCAAACGGAATGGGCAGGTTGCGGTCACGTCCGAGTACGGCGATGAGAACGAGGCCCACCACGGCGCCCACCAGGGAGGACAGCAGGATGATCAGCGGGAGCATCTGCCAACCCATCCATGCCCCCAGGGCGGCAAACAGCTTGAAGTCACCATAGCCCATGCCTTCCTTGCCGGTGAGCAGCCGGAAGGCATGGTAGACGAGCCACAGGCTCAGGTAACCGAAGACGGCACCCAACAGACTGCTGGCGGCATCGGTGAACAGTCCCCCCAGGTTCAGTACCAGTCCCAGCCACAGCAGGGGCAGGGTGATGACATCCGGCAACAGGGTGGTGCGCAGGTCGATCACGGTCAGGGCAATCAAGGCCCAGGTCAGCAGCAGTGCCGCTGCGGCTACCCAGGTGAAACCGAAATACCAGACCACGGCCATGGACAGCAGGGCCGTGGCCACTTCCACCAGGGGGTACTGGGGAGAGATGCGGGCACCGCACGAGGCACACTTGCCCCTTAGGAACAGGTAGCTGATGAGCGGGATGTTCTCCAGGGCCGTGATGCGGTGGCCGCAGGCGGGGCAGGCGGACCGGGGGACCACCAGGTTATAGGGTCCCTGGACCTCTTCGGCATGGTCCAGGTTGCCCCCTCGTGACTGCAGCCAGGCACGGGCCTCGCTCTGCCACTGGCGCTCCATCATCATCGGTAGGCGGTGGATGACCACATTGAGAAAGCTTCCCACCATGAGGCTGAACAGCCCGGTCAGGGTGAGCAGCAGGGTTGGGCTTGAGGCGAGAAGGTCTGTCACACCACGGCTCCAAGCTGGAAGATAGGAAGATACATGGCAATGACCAGACCACCGACGACGATGCCCAGGAAGGCCATGATCATGGGCTCCATGAGACTGGAGAGGCCGTCGACCATGTTATCCACTTCTTCTTCGTAGAAATCGGCCACCTTGCTGAGCATCTCATCCAGGGAACCGGATTCTTCACCGATGGCCACCATCTGCACCACCATGTTGGGAAACACTGCGGAATTTCGCATGGCCTGCTGGAGCTGGGTGCCGGCAGCGGTCTCGTCACGCATGCGCAGCGTTGCCTCCGAGAATAGGGCGTTGCCGGTCGCACCGGCCACTGAGTCCATCGCCTCCACCAGCGGGACACCGGCGGAGAACATGGTGGACAGCGTCCGAGCAAAGCGGGCGATGGCGGCCTTGCGCAGGAGTTCTCCCACCACCGGGATGCGCAGGGAGAGTAGGTCCAGCCGACGGCGGAAGGCGGCGGAACGCTGCTTGGCCTGGGTAAAGCCGAACACGGCAATGGCGATGCCGCCGAAGATGGCCCACCAGTAGCTCTGGAAGAAGTCGGAGATGCCGATGACGAACTGGGTGAAGACGGGCAGATCCGCGCCGAAGCCCTGGAACAGGTCCTGAAACTGGGGGACCACGAAGATCAGCAGGATGGCGGTGACGATGAAGGCCACCACGATCACGGCCGCCGGATAGAACATGGCCTTCTTGATCTTGGCCTTGAGGGACTCGGTCTTTTCCTTGTAGGTGGCAATGCGGTCCAGCAGGGTTTCCAGGGCGCCTGACTGTTCTCCGGCTCCCACCAGGTTGATGACCAGGTCGTCAAAGTAGGTCGGATGCCTGGCCAGGGCGTTGGCGAAGGTAGTGCCGCCCTCCACGTCCGCCTTGATCCTGAGGATCAGTTCCTGCATGGAGGGGTTTTCGTGCCCTCGGCCGATAATCTCGAAGGACTGTACCAGTGGAACACCGGCGCTCATCATGGTGGACATCTGACGCAGGAAGATGGCGATGTCCTTGGGCTTGATCTTTTTCTTGCCCCCGAACAGGGGCTTGGGCTTCTTGCGCACCTTGAGTGGGTTGATGCCCTGGCGCCGCAGTTCCGCCTTGGCCAGGTTTTCGTTGGCTGCGGTGGTTTCGCCCTTGATCCGGACACCTTTCTTGTCCACCCCTTCCCAGACGAATACCGTCATTGTCTCGGCCATGGTTTAGTCCTTGGTCACGCGGTTGACTTCTTCAAGGCTGGTGACACCGGCCTTGACCTTGAGCAGACCGGCCCGCCGGAGGTCATCGACGCCTTCCTTGCTGGCCTGCTCCGCCAGTTGCATGGCGTTGCCGCCCTCGAGAATGATCCGCTGCATGGTTTCGGAAATGGGCAGCACCTGGTAGATGCCCACCCGGCCCCTGTAGCCGTTGGTGCATTGATCACAGCCCACAGGCTTGAAGATCTTGAAGCCCTGGTTCACCTCGTTTTCATTGAATCCCTCCTGCAGCAGGGCCTCCTTGGGGACATTGACGGGGGCCTTGCAGTGATTGCACAGGCGTCGGGCCAGACGCTGGGCGATGATGAGCAGGATGGACGAGGCGATGTTGTAGGGCGGCACACCCATGTTGGCCAGGCGGGTGAGGGTCTGGGGGGCGTCATTGGTATGCAGGGTGGACAGCACCAGGTGGCCGGTCTGGGCGGCCTTGATGGCGATCTCGGCGGTTTCCAGGTCGCGGATCTCGCCCACCATGATGATGTCCGGGTCCTGCCGCAGGAAGGCCCTCAGGGCGGCGGCAAAGGTCAACCCCACCTTGGGATTCACGTTGACCTGGTTGATGCCGGGCATGTTGATCTCGGCCGGGTCTTCGGCGGTGGAGATGTTCCGGTCCGGGGTGTTGAGGATGCCCAGGCCGGTATAGAGAGAGACGGTCTTGCCGGAGCCGGTGGGGCCGGTGACCAGGATCATGCCGTAGGGCTTGCTCAGGGCCTTGAGATAGAGCGCCTTCTGGTGTTCTTCATAACCCAGGGCGTCGATGCCCAGGAAGGCACTGGTGGGGTCCAGTATTCGCAGTACCACCTTTTCCCCGTACAAGGTAGGGCAGGTATTGACGCGAAAGTCGATGGCCCGGTTCTTGGACAGCTGCATCTTGATGCGCCCATCCTGGGGGATGCGCCGCTCGGAGATGTCCATGCGGGACATCACCTTGATGCGGGCGATGATCCGGGGGGCCAGATTCACCGGCGGGTGAGCCACCTCGTCCAGTACGCCATCCAGACGGAACCGGACCCGGAAGTCCTTTTCATAGGGTTCGAAGTGGATATCCGAGGCCTTACGGTTGATGGCGTCCAGCAGCACCTTGTTGACAAAGCGGACCACCGGCGTGTCGTCCACTTCGCTCTCGGAGGCTTCCTGGCCGCGGTCTTCGGTGTCCGACAACTCCAGATTGTCCAGATCCTCGTCCATGAGGCCTTCCATCATGGACGAGGTATCATTGAGACTGTCCTCAATCAGTTTGGACAGCTTGTCATGCTCCACCAGCACCGGTTCGGTGGGGATGCCCGTGTTGAACTTGATCTCGTCCAGGGCGCTGATGTTCATGGGATCGGACAGGCCCACGAACAGCCGGTTGCCACGTCGGAAGATGGGCAGAGCCTGATGCTGGCGGATCAGTTTCTCGTCCACCAGTTTGATGGGCAGATATTCCTTGTCGAGGGCGTCCAGATCAAATAACGGGGTCCCGAATTCCTCGGCCGCCGCCTGCGCCAGGCTCCGGGCCTCCACGATCTTTTCCGTTACCAGGTAGGCCACCAGGGGCACACGTTTCCTGCGAGAGTGATCCAGCGCCTTGTTGGCATCGCTTTCGCTGAGTAATCCGTCTTGAACCAGACGTCGGGCAAGCCCGCTCAATGGTATGGAGGCGGCAGGTGTTGACATGGGGACTCTGGGTTGGGGAGTGGGTCCTTCTTATCGCATGTTAGTAGCTGTCGTTATCAAGTCAACAAAGACTTTCAGTGATTGAGAACCGGGACGGGCTGCACGGTCTGCGTCAATAGCGGCGCGGGGGTGGGCGTGGAAGGGTATTTTCACGGGGTCAGGCCGAGTTTCCTGAGCCGATAACCCATTTGCCTGGGAGTCAGTCCCAGCAGTTGGGCGGCAGCCGTGTCGTGACCGCCGGCCTGTTCCAGAGCGGCCAGGAGTGCCTGCTTTTCCTGCTGTGCGAGCTGCTGTTCCAGGGGCTTGAGGTGTTCCGCGGCGAGAGGGGCCGTGGGGGGGGCGGAGCCGGAGCCGGGGAGTTGCAGGTCCTCCGCCTGGATGGTGTCGCTGTCGCAGAGTGTCGCGGCCCGTTCCAGGATGTTTTCCAACTCCCTCACATTGCCCGGGTAGTTATAGGTCATCAGGCTTTGCGTGGCTTCCGGGCTGAGTCGCCTGGGGGGCTCCTGCCAGCGGGCGGCCAGCTTGGAAAGGATATGTTCCGCCAGATGGGGGAGGTCCTCGCGGCGTTCGCGCAGGGGGGGGACGCGCAGTTCGATCACGTTCAGGCGGTAGAACAGGTCCTGGCGGAAACGTCCCGCCTGCACCTCCCGGCTCAGGTCCTTGTGGGAGGCGGAGAGGATGCGTACGTCCAGAGCAGCCTCATGGGCGGCACCGATGGGCTTGATGGCCCGTTCCTGGATGGCGCGTAGCAGCTTGACCTGCATGTGCAGGGGCAACTCCGCCACCTCGTCGAGAAACAGGGTTCCTCCCTGGGCCGCATGAAACAGCCCCTGCTTGTCGGCAACCGCTCCGGTAAAGCTGCCCTTGAGATGACCGAAGAATTCACTTTCCATGAGTTCGGCGGGGATGGCGCCGCAGTTCACCGGCACGAAAGGCCGATCGACCCGGGGACCCTGGCGGTGAATCTCCCGGGCGACCCTTTCCTTGCCGCTGCCGGATTCACCCAGGATGTACACCGGGGCCTGGCTTCTGGCCAGTTTGAGGATGGTGCTCTTGAGTTGACGCATGGCCGGTGCATTGCCCAGGAGATGGTCTTCCCGGGCGGGCGGGCTCCGTCCTGAAGCGGTGTTGTTTTCGGGCTTGCCCAGTTTCAGGGCGCTGTCCACCAGGTCTCTGAGGATGTTCAGGTCCACGGGCTTGGAGACAAAGTCGAAGGCCCCTGATTTGAGTGCCTGAACGGCGGAATCCATGCTGCCGTAGGCCGTGATAACGGCCACCGGCAGTTCCGGATAGTGGGCCTGAATGTGTTCCACCAGCTCGATGCCGTCACCATCCGGCAGGCGCATGTCTGTCAGGCACAGATCGAAATGCGCGTTGCCCAGCAGTCGTTTCGCCTCCCTGACGGTCCCGGCAGCCTGGGTGTTAAGCCGCATGCGGCCGAGGGTGATTTCCAGGAGTTCCCGGATATCCGGCTCATCGTCAATGATCAGTACGTTCTGGATGGTCATGCCTGCTGGGAAAGGCGGCCTTGCAGGCCGGATCCGGTTGTTTCAGAGGGGGGGAACTGAATACGGAAGCAGCTGCCGCCGGTGGGAAGCGGGATGTAGTCAAGACTGCCGCCATTGTTTTCGCACAGCTCACGGGAGATGTACAGGCCAAGTCCGGTGCCTTCATTGCCGGTGCCGACGAAGGGCTCGAAGAGTCGTCGGGCAATCGCCGGGTTCACGCCGCAGCCTTGATCAATGATGTCCAGGGTGGCGTGGCGGCTCACATCCCGGGTGCCGCCCTGGATCAGGATGCGGGCGGGTTGTCCGGCGCGGGTGCCGTAGCGCAAGGCATTGGTACACAGGTTCCAGGTCACCTGGTGCAGCTGTTCGGCATCAAACCAGGCCCGGGCATCGGCCGGGTGGATGGACAGCTCCACTTGAGAGCGCGCCAGGTTATGGTGTCGGCAGAATTCATCGGCAAAGCGTTCCAGCCATGGTTCCAGGGCCAGTGCCTCGATGCGGGGAGCCTGGCGCCGGGACAGATCCAGTACGTTCTGAATGACCTGATTCATACGCCGGCTCTGATCCTGGATGATGCCCACCAGTCGGCGATCCGCACGATTGAGCTCTATGGATTCGTCCAGTAGCTGGGCGGCATGACTGATGGCGCCCAGGGGGTTGCGGATCTCGTGGGCGATGCTGGCAGTGAGACGGCCCAGGGACGCGAGCTTGATGGATTGCATCTGTCTGCGCAGTTCCGCCGTGTCTTCCAGCAGGATGACCGTGCCGATGGGTTTGTCTACCCCCAGGCGGGTGAATCGTATCCGCAATTCCGGACTGTGGTCGCCGGCGGGGAGGGTCCGATGACCGGCCCTGGCGGGATGTCGAAGCCATTCCTGCAAGGCGTGGAAAAGATCCGGCGCAAGGCGGCTCAGGTCGCTGGTATCCGCAGTCACCGGATTGCCCAGCAGCAGCCAGGCGGACTCATTGATCAGGTGGACATGGCGGTCATCATTGACCACGATGACGCCCGACTGCATGCGGTCGATGATATGGGCATTGAGTTCGGCCATGTTGGCCAGGTCCACACTGCGGCGCTGGGCGAGATCTTCGCTTTCCCGGGCCCTGTGGGCCAGCACCAGTGCCAGCAGGGCGGTGGCAAACAGGCCGGCTCCCAGCAGGCCGGTCTGGGTGAGTGCCGACTCGCGGCCGGGTTCAAACCAGTAGCCGTGGATCTGTGCCAGCAGCAATGCGATGGAGGCCAGGGCGGCGAAGAGCAGGGCGGGGCGCCCCGGCGCCAGCAGTCCCAGGCCGGCAATGGCCGGGATCGCCAACATGCCCAGGCCGCTGGAGACGCCCCCGCTGGTGTAGGTGAGCAGGGTGATGAGACTGATGTCCGTGGCCGCTTGAAGGTAGATCTGCAGAGAGGGCGGGGATCGGCGCAGACGCGCCGCAATGCCGAATCCCAGGCTCAGCAGCAGATAGGTGACGGCAAACAGCAGGAACAGCCGCGGATGGGAGCTGCCGAGGGCGTGGGGTCCGGTGCCGAACACCTCCAGGGCCGTGAGCATGCCCGCCACGAAAAAGCGATACAGGCTGAAGAGCCTCAGCGCTCGCCAGACGTCTCCTGAGGGGTCCCCTGCGCTGCCGCTCTCCCGCATCAGCCGGCCCGACAAGGGTGAAGACATGATGCCTGAATTCTGCGCGGGCGCCTGGCCTTACACCGCAAGGCGGCTTATTCTCGTGTAGACTCTTGCGACAGGGCCAGATCCCGATGCGACTCGGAACAGAAGGGTTTCCCACCTTCCCACAGGCTCTCTTCTTCCGGGATATGCAGGCCGCAGTAGTGACAGCGCAGCATCTTGCCGGTGGTCTTTTGGCTGAGCTTGCCGGGATGCTCCGGACGCGGTACGTCCGGCGTCTTGAGCATGAGCCGGACCACCATGAAGACCAGAACGATGGATGCTATCAGGAACAGGATTTGCATGGCGCAGTGATTCGATTTGAGTGGTGTATAAGAAGGTACTACAGAACGCGTGTCGGCGGTGAGTCCCTCAGCCCCAGGGGGCTGTTGTCTGCCGGATTGTCTGCCGTCTCCATCCATACCTTTGATACTGTGAAACTATGAACCTTCATGAATTCCAGGCCAAGGGCCTCTTTCGCGATTACCGGATTCCGGTGCCGGCCGGTGTCTCCATCGAGGGTCTCGACGCCCTGGATGATGCCATGGGCACCCTGGGGGGGACTGCCTGGGTCGTCAAGGCGCAGGTCCATGCCGGTGGTCGCGGCAAGGCGGGTGGCGTCAGGCTGGTCAAGGGGCGGGATGAGCTCAGAGCTGCGGCTCAGGCCCTGCTGGGGTCCACCCTGGTCACCCATCAGACCGGGCCGGCCGGGCTGCCCGTGAAGACCCTGCTGATCGAATCCCTTACCGACATCCGGCGTGAACTCTACCTGGGCTTGCTGGTGGACCGGGCCACTCGCCGCGTCGCCATCATGGCGTCGGCGGCAGGCGGTATGGACATCGAGGCGGTGGCTGCCGATACCCCCGAAAAACTGCTGACCCTGTTCGTGGATCCGGCTGCGGGCATCATGCCTTACCAGGGCCGCCGCGCCGCCTTTGCCCTGGGTCTGGAAGGCAGTCAGGTGAACGAATTCGTCACTCTGCTCACCCGACTCTATACCCTGTTCATCGAGTCCGATGCCGGCCTGATCGAGATCAACCCTCTGGTGGTCACCGGAGAGGGTGACCTGGTGGCCCTGGACGGCAAGATCAATCTGGACGACAACGCCCTGTTTCGACGTCCCGCCCTGGCAGCCCTGCGGGACATCAGCCAGGAAGAGGCCCGGGAGGCCCGGGCCAGAGAGCATGAGCTCAATTATGTCCGCCTGGACGGCAACATCGGCTGCATGGTCAATGGTGCCGGTCTGGCCATGGCCACCATGGATCTGATCAAGCTTCATGGCGGTGAGCCGGCCAACTTCCTGGATGTGGGTGGCGGCACCACGGCGGCCCGGGTCACCGAGGCCTTCAAGCTCATCCTCTCCGACGACGCGGTCAAGGCCGTGTTCGTGAATATCTTCGGCGGCATCGTTCGCTGCGATCTGATTGCCGAGGGCATCATCGCGGCGGTCAAGGAAGTCCATGTGGACGTTCCCGTGGTGGTACGCCTGGAAGGCACCAACGTGGAAAAGGGCAGGGCCCTGCTGGCACAGAGTGATCTCAATATCATTGCCGCCGAGAGCCTGACGGATGGCGCCCTCAAGGTGGTCGAGGCTGCGGCGGCCGCCTGAAGGTCACGGAATCGACCCACGGGACCGGCATGCCGGATTCAGACAGACGAAGCTGACACGGATTCTTCATGAGCATTCTCATCGACAAGCATACTCGCGTCATCTGCCAGGGTTTCACCGGCAAGCAGGGCACTTTCCACACCGAACAGGCCATCGCCTACGGTACGCAGATGGTGGGCGGCGTGACTCCCGGCAAGGGGGGGCAGCGACATCTGGGGTTGCCGGTGTTCGATACCGTGCATGATGCGGTCCGTGATACCGGGGCCAATGCCACCATGATCTACGTCCCGGCCGCCTTTGCCGCCGACGCCATCCTGGAGGCCGCGGATGCCGGAATCGAGGTCATTGTCTGCATCACCGAGGGGATTCCCGTGTTGGACATGCTCAAGGTGAAGGCCGCCCTGACCCACGGTTCAGCCTATCTCATCGGCCCCAATTGTCCGGGAATCATCACCCCGGGGGACTGCAAGATCGGCATCATGCCGGGCCATATTCATCAAGCGGGCAAGGTGGGAATCGTCTCCCGTTCCGGCACCCTCACCTACGAGGCGGTCAAGCAGACCACCGATACGGACCTGGGTCAGAGCACTTGCGTGGGTATCGGCGGTGATCCCATCCATGGGATGAACTTCGTGGACTGTCTGCGCCTGTTCCAGGAAGACGAACAGACCGAGGGCATCATCATGGTGGGCGAGATCGGCGGCAGCGCCGAGGAAGAAGCCGCGGCCTTCATCCGCGACCACGTGACCAAGCCGGTGGTGGCCTATATCGCCGGTGTCACCGCACCACCGGGGCGCCGGATGGGACATGCCGGGGCGATCATCTCGGGCGGCAAGGGCACTGCGGACCAAAAATTCGATGCCCTGGCGGCCGCCGGTGTTGCTGTGGTGCGTTCCCCTGCGGATATGGGGGCGCGGCTCAAGGCCTTGATGGGCTGAACGGCCACTGTCGACACGTTTACGGACCACCGCCCTGTGAGGGCGGTGGTCTCCTGTTGCTACCTGTTTCATTACGTCCGGATCATGACAGACACCCTCAAGATCGCCCTGGCGCAAATCAACCTCCTGGTGGGCGATGTGGAAGGCAATGCCGACCGGGTGATAACCGCCGCTCACGAGGCGCGGGATCATCACGGTGCCGACCTGATACTGTTTCCCGAACTGACCCTTACCGGTTACCCGCCGGAAGACCTGCTGATGCGTGGTACCTTGCTGCAGCGTGCCGAAGAGGCCCTCAAGCGCATCGCCCGGGAGGTCTCGGGGATCGACCTGGTGGTCGGTCTGCCCCTGCGGGAGGCGGGATACCTCCACAACAGTGCGGTGTATCTGCGTGACGGCAAGGTGCTGGCCCGCTACCACAAGCAGGTCCTGCCCAATTACAGCGTGTTTGACGAAAAGCGCTATTTCAAGCCTGGCGAGGGTCCCTGCGTGGTGGAGATCAAAGGCCTGCCGGTGGCCCTGGCCCTGTGCGAGGACATCTGGGTCTCCGAACCGGCCCGTCGGGCCCAGTCCGCCGGTGCCCGGTTGCTGCTGAGTCTCAACGCCTCTCCCTTCCATCTCTCCAAGCACAATGAGCGACTGGCGGTGCTGCGCGAGCGGGCCCATGAGACCGGCTTGCCGGTGGTCTATCTCAACTTGGTGGGTGGCCAGGATGAACTGGTCTTCGATGGTCATTCTCTGGTGGTGGATCGCGACGGAGCACTGCGGCTGGTCGCGCCCGCCTGGCAGGAGGGTATCCATACCCTGGACGTGCATTTTGATCGCCGTGACATCAGCATCAGCGGTGGTATCCTGGCGCCCCTGCAGTCGCCGGAGGAAAGTCTGTATCAGGCCCTGGTCCTGGGGGTGCGGGACTATGTGAACAAGAATGGCTTCAAGGGCGCCCTGCTGGGGCTCTCGGGAGGGATCGACTCCGCCCTGACGTTGTGCATCGCCGTGGATGCCCTGGGTGCTGAGCGGGTGGAGGCGGTGATGATGCCTTATCACTATACCGCCGGCATGAGCCGGGAGGACGCCGCCGCCCAGGCCCTGATCCTCGGGGTCCGGTATCAGGAGATTCCCATTGCGCCCATGGTCGAAGCCTTCATGGCCGGGCTGGCGGGGGTCTTTGCCGGCCTGCCGGCGGATACCACCGAGGAGAATATCCAGGCCCGTTGTCGGGGCACCATCCTCATGGCCCTCTCCAACAAGAGCGGACGCATGTTGCTGACCACCGGCAACAAGAGCGAGATGGCGGTGGGCTATGCCACCCTCTACGGGGACATGGCCGGCGGCTTTGCCCCGCTCAAGGATGTCTCCAAGCTCTGGGTCTATCGGCTGGCCCGGTATCGCAATACCCTGGGGCCGGCCATCCCCGAGCGGGTGATCGAACGTCCGCCCTCGGCGGAGCTTGCCCCCGATCAGCGGGATGAGGATAGCCTGCCTCCCTACGAGATCCTGGACGGGATTCTGGAGCGCTTCGTGGAGCAGGACCAGTCCTTCACCGACATCGTCTCCGCCGGCTTCGAGCCGGCCACCGTGCGCCGTGTAATCGGCCTGGTGCTGCGCAATGAATACAAGCGCCGACAGGCGCCACCCGGGGTCCGGGTTACCCGCCGTGCCTTCGGCAAGGACCGGCGTTATCCCATTACGTCGGGTTATGGCAGGCTGTTAAGCTAGCGTGATGTCTTTGCAGTACCTTCATCCTGTTTCCATGAGTCATTAGGAACTAAACCGTATGAAAAAGATTGAAGCCATCATCAAGCCGTTCAAGCTCGAGGACGTCCGCGAGGCGCTCATGGAGATCGGTGTGACGGGGCTGACCGCCACCGAGGTCAAGGGTTTCGGCCGGCAGAAGGGACATACGGAACTGTACCGGGGTGCCGAGTATGTGGTCGACTTCATTCCCAAGGTGAAGCTGGAGATCGGTGTCGACGACGGTCTGGTGGATGCCTGTGTGGATGCGATCATCAAGGCTGCCCGCACCGGCAAGATCGGGGACGGCAAGATCTTCGTGACCGATATGGAGCGGGCCATCCGCATCCGTACCGGTGAGGAAAACAGCGATGCCCTGTAAGTAAACAGGCCTTGGCACCGCCTTGCATGGGCAGTGAGGCCATGTCCGCCCGTGGCCTCACTGCCGTCCCGGATCCGGGCTATCGGTAAGTTACCACCTCATCCAGGCGCCGTCGCTGGGACGATTCCGGCAGTTCCGCCGGGTAGCCCACGCAGAGCAGGGCCAGTGGCCGCAGACCCGGTTCCAGGGAGAGGGTGTCGGCCACGGCCTGCTCGTCGAACATCCCCACCCAGGTGGAGCCCATCCCTGCGGCCACCACCGCCAGCTGGGCATAGGCGGCCACGATGGTGGCATCCTGGATGGAGAACAGTTCCCGGCCCCGTTCACCGTATTGCTCGGCCGAGCGCTGTGCATCACTGCAAAAGACCAGGCAGACGGGGGCCTCGGCGATGAACTGCTGTCCGTTGGACGCCTCCGCCAGCCTTGTGCGCAGAGCCGCGTCCTTCACGCAGATGATGCGGTAGGACTGCAGGTCCCCCGCAGAAGGGGCGGTCACCGCGGTCTCCAGGATGGCGTGCAATTTTTCCGGCTCTACCGGCATGTCGGCCTGGTAGCGGCGGATGGAGTGCCGATGTCTGACGGTCTGAAAGAAATCCCACATCCTCAACGTCCCCCCTGGGTAGTGTTTGAATCGGTTGCGTGGAATCAGGTGCCTTGTCTGAGCCTGTCGGCCCGGTCAGGGAAGTTCAACTCCAGCACCCGCAGGGCATCCCCGGCCAGATCGTCGAGTTTCAACCGGCGGTAGGCCTTCACCATGACCTCCAGGGCGTCGGGTACCGACTCGGCGCCTTCGTAATGTTCCAGTACATGGGTGCCCCGCTGCGCGGCCGCCAGCCAGGCGCCCCGGCGCATGTAGAAGTCCGCCACATACATCTCATGGGCTGCCAGCCGGTTTCTCAGGTGAACCATGCGCTGACGGGCATCCTCGGCGTAGCGGCTGTCGGGAAACGTGCGTACCAGGGTGCCGAAATCATCGAAGGCATTGCGCAGGGGGACCGGGTCGCGGCGGGCCTGATCCTGGGGGATCCAGCGGTTGAGGAAGCTTTGGTCTCGCTCATAGTTGATCAGCCCGCGCAGATAATAGGCATAATCTACATGGGGATGCCTGGGATTCATCTGGATGAAACGATCCACGGCCGCCAGCGCCATTTCCGCTTCCTGAGCCTTGTAATAGGCATAGGCGATCTCCAGCTGGCCCTGTTGGGCGTGGCGGCCGAAGGGGAAGCGGGCTTCCAGGATCTCGTAATATTCCACCGCCTGGTCATAATTGCTCCGCTCCAGGGCCGCCTTGGCCTCTTCGTAGAGCTGGCTGGCGGACCAGTCCCGGGTGGGGTCCTGGCGCATGGAAGCGCAGCCGGAGGCCAGACTGGCGATAAGCAGGAGGGTCAGGACTGAGCGAAGAGCTGTCATTGGGCGCGAAGACTGAGATAATTGAGACAACGAGTATAACCGACGGCCCCCGGCACATGACCAGAACCATCGAACTTGCGGGGGAAATCCCGCCCGAACTGGCCGGCAAGCGTCTGGACGCCGTGCTGGCGCAGATGTTCCCGGAATATTCCCGCAGCCGTATCCAGCAGTGGATCGAGGATGGCGCGGTGTTGGTGGCGGGAGAGCGCCCCCGCACCCGCCAGAAGACCTGCGGGGGGGAGCCGGTACGGATCCGTGCCGCCCTGGATGCGCCGGGCCGGGATGAAGCCGAGGACCTGCCCCTGGAGTTGATCCACGAGGATGACCACCTGTTGGTGATCAACAAGCCGGTCGGGCTGGTGGTGCATCCAGCCGCCGGGCATCCCCAGGGGACGCTGGTCAATGCCCTGCTGCATCACGCCCCGGAGCTGGCCCATTTGCCCCGTGCCGGCATCGTCCATCGTCTGGACAAGGATACCTCGGGTCTGCTGGTGGTGGCCCGCACCCTGGCGTCGCACACCGACCTGGTGCGCCAGCTCCAGGCTCGCACCGTGGGGCGTGAATACCTGGCCCTGGTACAGGGCGCCCTGGTGGCCGGCGGCACGGTCGATGCCCCCATCGGTCGTCATCCGGTGGACCGCAAGCGCATGGCGGTGGTGACGGGGGGGCGGGAGGCCGTCACCCATTACCGGGTGGAAGAACGGTTTCCCGGCCATACCCTGCTCAGGGTCAACCTGGAAACCGGGCGTACCCACCAGATCCGGGTACACATGGCCCACCTGCATCATCCCATCGTGGGCGATCCGGCCTATGGTGGACGCCTGCGCATCCCCGCCGGTCTGTCCGAGACGGCCATGGCAGCCGTGCACGGGTTTCGTCGCCAGGCCCTGCATGCGGCACGTCTTACCCTGGAGCACCCTGATGGTTCCGGCACTCGGAGTTGGGAAGCCGGTATCCCGGCCGACATGCAGGGCCTGCTGGAAGCCCTGCGCGTCGGCTGAATCGGCCGTGTATCCCGACAGGCGGGGTTTTCCTTATCTTGGGCAGGCGTTATCATTGAGCCGTTTTCGCAAACCACGAAAACACTTGTCAGGCAACAGAGGTTTAATTGTCGATGGACAGTTGTTGTAGATGCATGCGTGGTGAGGCCGTGAGCGGCTGCAGACCGGCATGTGACTGCGTCCGTCGGGGTCGCCCCCTCCAGCGGTAATCCGCCGCGCTCCGGGCTCCCTGATGGACCGCATCGCGTCGGTCGGATCAGGGAAACCGGTATTCGCATCATCCCGAATGTACCTTGCCATGGGCGTCTCAGCGTCCCGGCGCGGGATGGGTGCCTGCCGAATCCGGGTACCGTTTTCTCGGAATTGTGCCGCTTCCCTGTGCTCCTGGTCTCTCCCCATGCCGCACCGGCCTTCAAGGCCGCGTCCTCGTGCGTCCCGATCGGTCTGCCTTCGGCAGCCAAGGAGAGAATCATGACCCGGATAATCAAGAACATGAACCGGCTGATGACCCTGGCCTTCAAGGCCCTGGAGTCCCAGGCTCGCCGTACCCCCGAGGCCGGTAACCCCGTGGTCGAGGCCGTGACCCGCGCCTGTCGCCAAGGGGATTTCGGCAGCGCCCGGCTGAACTTTCTCAAGCTGGCCCAGCAATCCCAGATCGGGGTACTCCAGACCATGGACGAGCAGGCCATCCGGCGTCTGGCCCTAGGGCTGCCCGACGCCACCCTGGCGCGACTCTGCGCCCAGGGGCCCGCCCCGTTGAGTGAAACCATCGCGCGTTCCCTGCCGGAAGGGCGTCGTCGCGGTGTATCCCTGATGAGCGAGCGGCATCGGCGCCATCAGGCCTGAGGGCGCCGGCATGAACCGCCGGTGTTTCTTCCGACCGCATGTTCCAACCGGGCCAAGGCATGGAATCGACTCGCATTCTCGATCTGGACGAACTGAACGAATTGCTCTCCCAGGGGGATCTGCCTGCGGTGCGCGGATGGCTGGACGAGATGCGTATCCAGGACATCGCCCAAGCCCTCATGACCCTGGACGGAGAGGTTCGCCGCGATGTGTTCCGTCTGCTCCCGGCGGGACGGCGGGCGGATGTCTTTGCCTACCTGGATCCCCTGCATCAGCTCCAGCTCATCCGTCAGGCATCTCTGGACGAAGGGCGCCATCTGCTGTCGGAGATGCTGCCGGATGATCTCACCGCCCTGCTGGAAGACCTGCCCAGGGGAGAGGTCCGGCAGTTGCTGCGCCTGTTGCCGTTCCGTTCCATTCGTCGCGCCTTGACCCTGCTGGGATATCCGGAGGACAGCTGTGGCCGGCTCATGACCACGGCGGTGGTGAGTGTGCGTCCCGACTGGAGCATGGCCCGTGCCCTGGATCATCTCCGGGTGCAGGCGGGCCGTGGCGAGACGGTCAATCTGGTCTACGTCACCGATGACCAGGGCGGGCTGCTGGGGGTGCTGGCCCTCAAGCATTTTCTCAAGTCGCAGATGGATGTCCCGGTGTCCACACTCATGACCGGCCGGGTGGTGTCCATCGATGCCCATGCCCCTCAGGAGGACGCCCTGCGGATGATGCGTCACTATGACCTGCCGGCCCTGCCGGTGGTGGATCAGGACCGTGAACTGCTGGGCATCATCACCGTGGACGATGTGCTGGATGTGGAGCAGGAAGAAAGTACCGAGGACTTCCAGAAGATGGGGGCGGTGGGCAGTCTGCACCTGGGCCTGCGCCAGGCCCATCCCTGGTTGCTGTACCGCAAGCGGGTGGGCTGGTTGCTGATTCTGGTGGCGGTGAACATCATCGGCGGTTTCGTGATCGCCGGGTATGAAGAGGCCATCGAGGCCTTGGTGGCGCTGGTGTTCTTCCTGCCCCTGATCATCGACAGTGGCGGCAATGCCGGGGCACAGTCCGCCACCCTGATGGTTCGCGCCCTGGCCACGGGCGAGGTCCATCCCCGCGATTGGCTGCGGCTCTGGGGCAAGGAACTGGGGGTGGCCACGGCCCTGGGGGCGACCATGGCCCTGGCGGTCTCCGGGCTGGGGCTATGGCGGGGGGGCATGGAGATCGCCGTGCTGGTATCCATGGCCATGATGCTGGTGGTGCTGGTGGGCAGTCTGGTGGGCATGATCCTGCCCTTCATCCTGGCGCGCCTGCGCCTGGATCCGGCCACGGCCAGTACCCCGTTGGTGACGTCCATCGCCGACGTGGCCGGGATCACGATCTACTTCGGCCTGGCGGCCGCCTTGCTGGGACTTCAAGGACAATGAGCGATTATCTCAAGCACGCGCAATTTTTCGCGCAGGTGAGTCGACGCGACTGGGAGGGCCTCAAAACGATGCTGGCCTCCCTGCAGAACCAGGATGTGGCGGCACTGAGCCAGGCGCTGCCCCCCGAGGACTGGGTCCCGGTGATCCGGCTACTGCCCAGGGAGCGGATGGCCGATGTGTTTTCCTATCTGAGCCTGGAGCAGCAGACCCGCGTCCTGGCCGAACTGAGCGATGACGAAAATGCCCGCCTGCTGACGGCGTCATCCTACGATGACGTGG
>NZ_JAJNQM010000041.1:0-30807 GCF_022227785.1 Ectothiorhodospira lacustris
TCTGGCTCTCCCCCGAGAACGCGACCCGCATCGTGCGCCACGTGGCCGGGGTGCTGGCGGACGAGGATCCCGACCACGCCGTCCGCTATGAAGAAAATCGGGACCGCATCCTGGCCCGCCTTGGGGCACTGGATGCGGAACTTCAAGCCCGTCTGACGCCCGTTCGGGGGCATCCCTTCATCGTCTTTCACGATGCCTATCAATACTTCGAAAGACACTACGGCCTGACCCCGGCGGGCTCGGTGACGGTGGATCCGTCTCGCCCTGCGGGTGCCCGCCGGGTCCAGGAGATCCGTCAGCGGATTCAGGAGACCGATGCCATCTGCGTGTTCAGCGAACCCCAATTCCGGCCCGCCATCGTGGAGACCCTGATCGACGGCACCGGGGCACGCACCGGCGTGCTGGACCCGCTGGGGGCGGAACTGCCGGCGGGCGTGGAAAGCTATTACCGCCTGCTGGAGAACCTGGGGCAGAGCCTGGTGAGCTGTCTGACTGAAAGGTAGGGACACGACCTGCGCGCCCCTGCCGGGAACATGCAGGGGCGCGGTTCAACCTGGCCTGATCATCAAGAGATGGAGACACCGATCCGGGCCGCCAGCGGCAGATCCGCTGCAGCAGCCGTGACCGGCACCGGTTGGATGACCTCGGTCCGGGTGTGATCCGACCAGTGCAGCAGGTGCAGATTGCCCTGAAAATCCTCGGTCAGGGCGGTGCAGTGCTCCACCCAGTCACCGTCGTTGCAGTAAAGCACCCCTTGGATGGACTCGATACCGGCCTTGTGAATATGGCCGCAGATATAGCCGTCGTAGTCACGGCGCACGGCCTCCCGGGCCGCGGCCTCCTCGAAGCGGCGCATGTAGCGCCGAGCCTTGGTCACCCGCCCCTTCACATGGGCGGACAGGGACCAGTAGGGGTGGCCCATATAACCCCGCCAGCGGTTGTAATGCCGGTTCAGCCGCAGCAGCGCCTGATAGGCCCCATCCCCCAAGGCCTTGACCAATCGATTGTGCTTGACCAGGGCATCGAACTCATCACCGTGGCTGACGAGGAAGCGGCGACCGTCGGCGGTCAGATGCTCTGCGTCCAGACGCACCTTGACGCCCTGGAATTCCGTTCCGGCAAAGACACGCAGGGCACCATCGTGGTTACCAGGGATATAGATCACCCGGGTGCCCGACTGTGCCTTGTCCAGGATCACCTGGATCACGGCACTGTGCTCGGCGCTCCAGTACACACGACGGCGCATGCTCCACAGATCGAAGATATCACCGACCAGGTAAAGATGATCGCATTGGGAGGATTCCAGAAAATCCAGCAGGTATTCGGCACGGCATTCCCGGGTACCCAGATGAACATCGGAAATGAAGATGCTGCGGCATTCGATGGTGGCCATGGCGGTGCTGTCCCCGGTTCGGAATAGGGGACAGGGTGAACCAGCCGGATGACGGGGAGATCACGGCACCGTGAAGGAAACGTGGCAATACCTGAACGGCAGGCGTTACCAGGCAAAGCCTGGTAACAGGAAGGTAAGGGAAATCGGCTATCCGCAACTATCGACCAGTCGCTCAGGGCTGAACCATCTCCAGATCCATCCGGATTTCATCCAGCCCCTGGCGGGCGCACATCTCGTCCGTCTCACCGGAAGGGGCGCCGCTCACACCGATGCCGCCGATGATCCGGCCCGCTGCATGGATCGGCAATCCGCCGGCGGAAAAGACCACGCCATCCACCTTGCCCACCTGAAAGGGTTTGGTGAAGCGGTCTTCCATCTCGGACAGAGGGCCATTGAAGGACATGGCGGTATAGGCCTTCTGGCGGCTGATCGCCAGGGTCAGGTCCACCGCCAGGGTATCCCGCAGGACCACCTGGGTATTGCCGCCCCGGTCCACCACCGTGACCGCCACGTTGACGCCGGCCTCGCGGCAAGCCTCCAGGGTGGCCCAGGCCAGGCGGGAGGCCGTATCCAGGGTCATGACCTTGATGTTCATGGTCACCGGGGCTTCGTCGGCCTGGATGGGGACGGCGGCCAGGCAGAGGGTCAGGGCACCGGCAGCCAGGGTGGCGGGCAGTTTCATCGGCATCGGCTTTCACTCCAGGGTGGTGGTACGGACCGATGGGGCCGATCGGATGCCGGCCCCTTGTTGTGATGTCCTTGAGTGTAGCCCTGAACAGACGAAAATGCCGCAGCAGAACCGTCCTGGGGAGTTACATCAGCACCAGCGCCCACACCGCCACGGCATGGAGGATGGACAGCAGCACCGCCGCCGAGCCCATGTCCTTGGCCCGGGCCGAGAGGTCATGGAATTCCTGGCCGATGCGATCAATGGCCGCCTCGATCCCGGAGTTCAACAACTCCACGATGAGGATCAGGAACAGGCTGCCGATCAGCAGGGCCCGTTCCACCCCGTCCGACCCCAGCCACAAGGCCAGGGGCACCAGGACAATCATCGCCAACAGTTCCTGGCGGAAGGCGGCCTCATGACGGAAGGTGCTTCTCAACCCCTGCCAGGAATACCCCGCCGCCTTGATGATCCGGGTCAGACCCCGGTTACCACTGTAGGCCATCAGTCGGTCTCGACCTCAGGAAACCAAGCCACATCCAATGCCTTGGCGGCGCGCACCTCATCGAAGCGCCGGTTAGGCTGGGTGTAGGGGGCACCCTTCACCTTCTCGGGCTCGGCTGCCGCCTCTTCCAGGATCTTCGCCATGGCCTCCACGAAGGTGTCCAGGGTCTCCTTGCTTTCGGTCTCGGTAGGCTCGATCAGCAGGCATTCGGGCACCAACAGGGGGAAATAGGTGGTAGGCGCATGGAAGCCGTAGTCCAGCAGACGCTTGGCCACATCCATGGCGGTCACACCCTGCGCCTTGGCCTGACGGCGCAGGGTGACGATGAACTCGTGGGTGGCGCGGCGCTGCGGGAAGGCCAGGTCATAGCCCAGTGCCCGCAGGCGGGCCATCACGTAGTTGGCGTTCAGGGTGGAGTAGTCCGCCACCTTGGGCATGCCTTCCCGACCCAGCAGACGCATGTAGACGTAGGCCCGCAGCAGTACCCCGGCATTGCCGGCAAAGGCGGACAGGCGGCCGATGCTCTGGGGCAGGTCCCGCTCCGTGAGCCAGCGATAGCGATCCCCATCCCGGCCCACCACCGGGATGGGGAGGAAGGGCTTGAGCCGCTCGCTCACGCCCACGGCACCGGCCCCGGGACCACCGCCCCCATGGGGGGTGGAGAAGGTCTTGTGCAGGTTCATGTGGATGACGTCGAAGCCCATGTCGCCGGGGCGCACCTTGCCCAGAATGGCGTTCAGGTTGGCGCCGTCGTAGTACAACAGGCCGCCGGCGTCATGGACCACCTTGGCGATCTCGTGGATGCGGCGCTCGAACACCCCCAGGGTGGACGGATTGGTGAGCATGATCCCCGCGGTGGCGGGTCCCACGGCGGCCTTGAGGGCCTCCATGTCCACGTCACCGGAATCGTCGGTGGGGATCTCGCGCACGGCATAACCGCACATGGTGGCGGTGGCCGGGTTGGTGCCGTGGGCGGCATCGGGCACCAGGATCTCGGTACGGCCTTCGTCTCCCCGGGCCTTGTGATAGGCATGGATCATGGCCACCCCGGCGAACTCGCCCTGGGCCCCGGCCATGGGGGTGAGGGACACGGCCCGCATGCCGGTGACATCCTTGAGCATCTCCTGCAGTTCGAACATGCAGGACAAAAAGCCCTGGCTCACCGACTCAGGCGCATAGGGATGGCGGCGCAGGAAGCCGGGCAGCATGGCCAGGCTGTTACAGACTCTGGGGTTGTACTTCATGGTGCACGAACCCAGGGGATAGAAATGGGTGTCGATGGAGAAGTTTTTCTGGGACAGGCGGGTGTAGTGACGCACCACGTCCAGTTCGGACACCTCCGGCAACGGCGCCGAGCGACGACGCCGAAAACGCTCGGGCAGCGCGGCGACATCCGCACGGCTGGCCGGGGCCTGGCTGGGGGTCCGGCGACCGGGACGGGAACGTTCAAAAATCAGCATTGCCTGGCTCCTGAAAAAATTCGGTATTGGTTCAAAATCCCTCGCCGCGGGAAAAAACTGCCGCCGGACCCGTCTAAAGGGTGCACACCGACAGCCCCTCCCCCGAGGGAAGTTCTGAAAAAGCCTATTGCCGTAGCGGGAGTCCAGGGGTTTCATCCCACAACTGGATTCCCGCTTGCGCGGGAATGACGGGGGCGGATGCGAGTCACCGCCGCGAAGGTCGCCTTAGCCGTCACTCCCGCGAAAGCCCCCTTGGCCGTCACTCCCGCAAAGCCCCTTTAGCCGTCACCCCCGCAAAGCCTCCTTGGCCGTCACTCCCGCGAAAGCGGGAGTCCAGGGTTCTCCGTTTGCCACTGGATTTCCGCCTGCGCGGGAATGACCGGCTCAGGACAAAATCAGCCCAGCGCCGCGTAGGCCGCGTCGTAATCCGGCTCCTGGGCGATCTCGGGCACCAGCTCGGTATAGACCACATGGTCGTGGGCATCCAGCACCAGCACGGCACGGGCGGTGATGCCCGCCAGAGGGCCGTCCACGATCAGTACGCCGTAGTCCTTGGCGAAGTTGCGGGACCGCATCATGGACAGGGTCTTCACCTTGTCCACATTCTCGGCGCCACAGAAACGGCCCTGGGCAAAGGGCAGGTCCGCAGAGACCACCAGTACCACCACGTCATCCCGATCGCCCACCCAATCGTTGAATTTCTTGGTGGACAGGGCGCAAAGCCCGGTATCCAGGCTGGGAGTGACATAGAGGATCTTCTTCCTGCCGCTGAAGTCGCTCAGATTGACGTCGTTGAGCTCCTTGTCCACCAGGGTGAACGCGGGGGCGGCACTGCCCACCTTGGGCAGATCGCCGCAGGTGTTGATGGGGTTGCCTTGCAAGGTAATCCGGGTCATCGCTTTGACTCCTCGTGCTGGTTGGTCAGAGAGCTGAAGAACAAAGGGAAATACTGATCAGGCCCCCTCATTGTGCCACTCCTGTCTACTACTACGTCACTCCCGCAAAGCCCCCTTAGTCGTCACTTCCGCGAAACCCCCTTTGGCCGTCACTCCCGCGAAAGCGGGAATCCAGGGTTCTCCGTTTGTCACTGGATTCCCGCCTGCGCGGGAATGACTGATTCAGAACATCCAGGGTGTAGCTGCCCAACCAGGCACCGTAATTTCCCAACCAGAGTGTAGCTGTCCCACATGGACATATCGTTAAAGCCGGGCCGATGCCGAATCAGTCCGCCAAGTCCGCCCGCGCCTGTTCCAGTACGGCCACGTAGCGATCCAGGTCCGCCGCGGTCTTGGTCTCCGTGACGCAGACCAGGATGGCGTCGGACAGGTCGGGGTGGTCAGGCCCCAGGGCATGACCACCGAGTACCCCTGCCGCCGCCATGCGCTCCAGCAGGGCTTCGCCATCCACGCCCACCCGCAACACGAACTCGTGGAAGCGCTCGTCGGAGAACAGGACCTCGAAGCCCCGCTCCTTGAGCCGCGCCACCAGTGACCCACAGCCCTCGACGCAGGCCCCGGCCACCCGTTCCAGACCTTCCGGCCCCAGCAGGGCCATGTGGATAGTGGCGGCGGTCACCACCAGCCCCTGATTGGTGCAGATGTTGGAGGTGGCCTTGGAACGGCGGATATGCTGTTCCCGAGCCTGCAGGGTGAGCACGAAACCGGGACGACCGTCCGCATCCACGGTGCGGCCGACGATGCGCCCAGGCATCTGGCGCACATGTTCCTTGCGACAGCACAAAAAGCCGAAGTACGGGCCACCGGAAGACAGGGGGGCCCCCAGGGGCTGGCCATCCCCCACCACCATGTCCACACCCTGCCGCCCCCACTGCCCCGGCGGGGTGAGCAGGGCCAGGCTGACGGGATTGACCACACCGATGGCCTGGGCGCCGTTGGCATGGGCCCAGTCGGTCAGGGCGTCCACCTCCTCCAGCACACCGAAGAAGTTGGGCTGAGGGATCACCAGGGCGGTGATATCCTCACCGGCAAAGGTCTCAAGGACGGCCGGATCGACCCGACCGGTGGCCGGATCGAACGGGACATCCACGATCTCGATCCCCTGGCTGGCCACGATGCCGCGGGTCACGCTGCGGTAGGCCGGATGCACCGTCAGAGGCATGAGCACCCGGTGGCTCTTCGAACGCCGGTTGGCGCGCACGGCCATGAGCACCGCCTCGGACAGGGCAGAGGCACCGTCATACAGGGAGGAGTTGGAAATGGGCAGCCCCGTCAGACCGGCCATCATGGACTGATATTCGTAGATCACCTGCAGGGTGCCCTGACTGGCCTCGGCCTGGTAGGGGGTGTAGGCACTGTAGAACTCGCCCCGGGTGGCAATCTGCCAGACCGCCGCCGGGATGTGGTGTTCATAGGCACCGGCACCGATGAAGTTCAGGCCCATGACGTCCTGGGCGGCCCGTTCCTCCATGAGCCGGGTGATCTCCATCTCGCCGATGGCCCGCGGGATGGCGTTGAGTCCGTCCACCCGCAGGGCGGCGGGGATCTCGTCGAACAGTGTCTCGATGCTATCGGCACCGATGGCCGCCAGCATCTCGCGCACGTCGGTGTCGGTGTGGGGAATGAAGGGCATGGTGATTCCGCTGCTTGTCTGGGTGGGGGGATCAGGGAGACCTGGATCAGCTTTCCGCTTCCAGATGGGCAGCGTAGGCATCGGCATCCATGAGGGCCTCCACGGCAGCGGCGTCGGTGGGCTTGATACGGAAGATCCAGCCCTCGCCATAGGCATCGCCGTTGACCAGTTCGGGGCTGTCGGCAAGTTGTTCATTGACGGCCACCACATCGCCGGCGACGGGGGCGTAGACATCGGAAGCGGCCTTGACGGATTCCACCACGGCGCAGGCACCACCGGCATCCAGATGGGCACCCACTTCCGGGGTTTCCACGAACACCAGGTCACCCAGCAGTTCCTGGGCATGGTCGGAGATGCCGATGGTGAGGGTGCCGTCGGCCTCCTTGCGGACCCACTCGTGGGACGCGGCGTATCTGAGTTCTGCGGGGACGTTGCTCATGGGGACTCCTGATGAAGGGTTCGGGGTATCGGGAAAATGGGTTCGGGTTCGACGGAACGTCGGTGTTTAGAGATCGACCAGGGCCTTGCCATGGCGTACGAACGGCGGCTTGACCACCTTCGCCGGGACCTGCTTGCCGCGGATCTCCACCGTCACCCGCTCACCGGCAGCCGCCGGGATTCGGGCCAGGGCGATGGACACGCCCAGGGTGGGGGAAAAGCTGCCGCTGGTGGTCTCGCCCTGCCCCGCCTCGCCGGCGGTGATGCTCATGTGACCGCGCAGGACACCCCGCCCCTCCAGCACCAGCCCCACCAGGCACTGCTGCACGCCGTCGGACTGCTGTCGTTCCAGGGCCTGACGGCCGATGAAATCCCGGTCGGCGGGCGCCCAGGCCACGGTCCAGCCCAGGCCGGACTCCAGGGGGCTGATCTGCTCGTCCATGTCGGTGCCGTAGAGGTTCATGCCGGCTTCCAGACGCAGGGTATCCCGGGCGCCCAGACCGATGGGACGCACGCCGGCCGCAGCCAGGGCCTGCCAGAAGCCTGGGGTGGCGGTGACGGGCAGGATGACCTCGAAGCCGTCCTCGCCGGTGTAGCCGGTCCGGGCCACGAACCAGTCACCGTCTTCCGTCGCAGTAAAGGGGGTCAGAGCCCGGGCAGACTCCCGCAGGGACTCGGGCAGCAGGGGCAGGCACAGATCGCGGGCCGCGGGACCCTGAACGGCGATCATGTCCAGATCGTCCCGTTCACGGATCTCCACCGGGGCCGTGCCGGTCAGCCTTGAGGCCACATCGCGCATCCAGGCCAGGTCCTTGTCCCGGGTGGCGGCATTGACCACGACCCGGTAGCCGTCGGCGCGACGATAGGTGATGAGGTCGTCCAGCACGCCCCCTTCCTGGTTGAGCATGCAGCTGTAGAGGGCGCGCCCGGGGGCCTTGAGCTTGTCCACGTCATTGGCCAGCAGGTGACGCAGGTAGTCGCGGGCACCGGGGCCGTCCACGTCGACCACGGTCATGTGGGAGACGTCGAACATGCCGGCCTGGCGACGCACGGCGTGGTGCTCGTCGATCTGGGAACCGTAGTGAACGGGCATGGACCAGCCGGCAAAATCCACCATGCGGGCACCGGCGGCCTCGTGGGTGGCATGCAATGTGGTGCGGCGTAATGTCATGTTCGACTCCGGTTTCAATGAAAAAGGGGCAGCCGATAACCTTCCCGCAGGTATCGGCCGCCCCTCTGTCCTGAAACCTGAGAGATTAAACCCGTGGTGGGTTATCCCCTTCGGTGGGTCTGTCGGACCACTCTCCAGAGTCGATATCGGGCAGCGCGGTCCTTTTGCCTGAGCGTTTCCGGGCGGAAGTTGCGCCTTCGGCGCCTCCGGTGAGGGAGGTCTCTCCCACGCTGCCGAGGCTGCCCCAGGGGCAGCCCTATCAAGGGGTGAACTATACCCCAGGCGTGCCGGAACCGGAACTGCCTTTTCTGTTCCTATCACCTCACCCCCTCTCCCCGCCGGGGATGAGGGGCGGTCAGACCTCCGGCCGCCGGATCAGGGCGCGGGTCACCGCCGCCCGCCCCCGGTGCCCCGGCCCCTCGTCTAGTTCGACGGCCAGTTCCGCCAACTCCATGAACTCGCCACCGACAAAATCCTCCCTCAGCATCACGCCGTTGTAGAGCATGCCCGGATCCCGGGGACCGCCGCTGTGATAGTCCATCTGCTCCGGGTGAAACGCCTCCACCAGCAACAGGCCACCGGGTTTGAGGGCCTCCAGCATGGCCCGGTGCACCTGACGCCGCTGGGTGGGCGGCAGGTGCAGGTAGATGGAAATGATGTGGTCGTAATGATCCTTGGGCCATTGCCAGCCCACCAGATCCGCCCAGACCGTCTCCAGGATCACCCCCTGGTGCTGCGCCAGGGCCTGGGCCTTGGCCAGGGCCTGCTGGGAAAAATCCACCGCCGTCACCGACAGCCCCCGGGTGGCCAGCCAGACCCCGTTACGCCCTTCCCCATCCCCCACCGCCAGCACGTTCTGGCCCGGCTTGTACAGGGGGTGGTGGGCCAGCAGATAGGCATTGGGCGCGGTGCCATAGACATACTCCGTTCCCGAATAGCGGTTATCCCAGAATTCTCTCATGGCAGCACGCCCCTGAAGTTGAAACGGAAAGACGGATGCTCGTGCATCGGACCCACGTAGTCTAACCCGGCCGACAAGGCGGGCGGGGTGAATCCAGCCCAAGGGCGCGTCTAGCCAGGGTCTTCTTGATCGGTCCGGCGCGATCCGCCAGCCTCAGCCCCAGATTCCGCCCCAGGGCCAGCGGCGGCAGCGCGCTGCCGAAGCCGTAGCGGAACAGCTCCATGGCCCGCATCATGACGACATTATCTCCCCGCCGGGCACGCTCGTAACGACGTAGCAAGCGGAGTTCACCCGGATCCCCCGTTCCCCCGTGCAGCAGCACCTCGACCAGGGTCCGGGCATCCTGGAATCCCAGGTTCACCCCCTGTCCGGCCAGGGGATGAATGGTGTGGGCCGCATCCCCCACCAGTGCCAGCCGAGGACGCACATAGTGACGGGCCTGGGAGCCTCGCAGCGGAAAAGCCGCCCGCTGACCGCTCTCCAGCACCGCTCCCAGACGATGGTCCAGACCCTCCGCCAGGGCCTCGCGGAAGGCGGCGTCATCCAGGTCTCGCAACTGCTCGGCCCGCTCGTCATCGGCCGACCAGACGACGGAGCAGCGGCCATCCGCCAGGGGCAGGAAGGCCAGCGGTCCGGTGGGCAGGAAACGCTGCCGGGCGGTCTCCCGATGGGGCAAGGCGGTACGCACCGTAGCCACCAGGGCCTGCTGGTCATAGCGCCGGCTGTCCAGACCGATCCCGGCCATCTCGCGGATGCGGGATCGGGCACCATCGGCCCCCACCACCAGCGATGCCGTGATCCGGACCCCGCTCTCCAGCGTCACCCGGGCCTCACGGGCACTGATGTCCAGATGGGTCACGGCATCCGGACAGAACCGGGTCACCCCGGGTTCGGCCTCGAGGGCATCCCAGAGTGCGCGCTGGACCACCCGGTTCTCGATGATATGTCCCAGATCCGGCTCCCCCAGTTCCCGGGCCTCGAAACGGATATGTCCGTTGCCGCCCGCATCCCAGACCTCCATGGCCTGATAGGGGCTGACCCGCATGGCCCGCATCCCCTCCCAGACCCCCAGTGCCTGGAACAGGCGCTGGGAGGCACGATTGATGGCGGACACCCGCAGGTCATGCTCGCCGTCCGGCGCCGCGAAAACGGCCGGAGGGTGCAACTCCACCAGGGCCACGGCAAGACCGCCGCGGGCCAGGCTCAGGGCCAGGGCAGCCCCCACCATGCCGCCGCCGGCGATGAGGACGTCACAGGAGGTTGCCGACATGGAGGCTCCTTGTTCATGGGTTCCGAGCATCTACAATCCCATCCCCGCCCGCGCCACCCCATGACGCAACGGACCGCACAGATTCAGGGCCGCCAGGGCCGCCCCCCGAAGGTGCCCCAGCCCCGGGGTGGTAAAAAGCCGGGCCAGGGCGTCGGTCACCCCCGTCACCCGGTCCAGGTCCGGCCGACGCCGGTCGGCATAGCACTGCAGCAGTCCCGCATCACCGGGATCCGAGGCCTCCCGCCCGGCCCGGCACAGCAGATCCGCCAGGGTATCCACATCCCGCAGCGCCAGGTTGAAACCCTGGCCGGCCACCGGATGAATGGTGTGGGAGGCATTGCCCACCAACACCAGCCGGGCATCCGTATCCCGGACGGCACGCACCCGGGTCAGGGGATAGGCGACCCGCGCCCCCACCCGACGCAGGCGTCCGAGGCGATGACCGAAACGGTCCTGAAGGACCTGCAGAAAATGACCGTCGTCCCAGGCCAACGTCTCGTCGAGCCGATGCGCCGGACGGACCCAGACCAGGGCACAGCGGGGACTGCCGTCCTCGGCGGGACTCAGGGGCAGCAGGGCCACCGGTCCTTCGTCGGTGAAACGCTCAAAAGCCTTTCCCTGATGGTCCAGTTCGGTGGAAAGATTGGCGATGATGCCCGCCTGACCATAGTCACTTTCATGGATGTCGATGCCGGCCAGATTGCGGACCACGGAGCGGGTGCCGTCCGCCCCCACCAGCAGACGGGTTCGTATCGGCGTGGCAACCTGGTCCAGACTCACCTGTACCGCCAGATGATCATCATGGCTGGTGTACCCGGTCACCCGTGCCGGCGTCATCAGGGTGACCGGCGCCGCGGCCAGGGCCGTCTGCAGGACCTGCCCCAGCACCCGGTTGACGATCACATACCCCAGCGCCTCCACACCCTCTTCCCGATGGTCCAGGCGCACGCTGCCGAAATACCCCATCTGGGAGACATGAATATGACCGATCGGCGCGGCATGGGGCGCCAGTTCCGCCCACAGCCCCAGGCGCTCCAGGATGCACCGGGAACTCCAGGACAGGGCCGTGGCACGCTCGTCATAACTGGGCTGTCCGGGGACACCGGGCGGCTGCGCCTCGATGATGCCCACCCGGTAACCGCTGTCCGCCAGGCCCAGCCCCAGGGTGGCGCCCACCATGCCGCCGCCGGCGATCAGGATATCGAAGTCGCTGTTCTGCACCGTGTCCTCTGCATGCCGATCCCGGCTTCGGATTGTTTCAGTTGCCGGACCCCACCAGGGCCTGGACCTCGTCGACGCCCTTGGGGCAGTCCTCGGTGAGGACCTGATGCCCGGTACGGGTCACCGCCACGTCATCCTCGATACGGACACCGATGTTCCGGAACGGCTTGGGCACACCCTTCTCCGCGGCCGGCAGGTACAGGCCCGGCTCGATGGTCATCACCATGCCCGGCTCCAGCAGGCGCCAGGCCTCGCCCACCTTGTAGTCCCCCACGTCATGCACGTCCAGCCCCAGCCAGTGACCGGTGCGGTGCATGTAGAAGCGGCGATAGGCCCCGTCCTTGATCAGTCGGGAAGGCCGCCCCTTGAGCAGCCCCAGATGCACCAGCCCCTTGGTGAGCACCTTGACCGCCGCTGCATGGGGATCATCCCAGTGATTGCCGGGGACCACCTGGGCGATGGCCGCCGCCTGGGCCTCCAGCACCACTTCATAGACCTGACGCTGAGGTTCGGTAAAGCGCCCGTTCACCGGAAAGGTGCGGGTGATGTCCGCCGCATAGCCCTGGTATTCACAGCCGGCATCGATCAGGACCAGATCGCCGTCCCTGAGCCGCTCGTTGTTCTCGGTGTAGTGGAGGATACAGCCGTTGGCGCCGCCGCCCACGATGGAGGCGTAGGCAGGCTCGGTCCCCGCCCGGCGGAACTCGTACAGCAGCTCCGCTTCCAGCTGATACTCCCACAGCCCAGGCCGGCAAGCGGCCATGGCGCGCTGGTGGGCACGACCGGTGACCTCGGCGGCGGCCTTCATGGCCTTGAGTTCGGTGGCCGACTTGAACAGACGCATGTCATGGAGCAGGTATTCCAGGGCCACGAACTCATGGGGCGGATGGACGCCGCTGCGGGCCCGCTCACGAATGCCGTTGACCCAGTCGATCAACTTGCGGTCGAATTCCGGATGGCGACCCAGGCTGGTATAGACCCGTTCCCGATTCTCCAGCAGGCCGGGCAGGATCTCGGCGATATCGCCGATGGGAAAGGAATCGTCGGCACCGAAGCGTTCCACCGCCCCCTCCTGACCGGCCCGACGGCCATGCCAGGTCTCCTTTTCCTGGTCCCGTTCCCGGCAGAACAGGATGTATTCTCCCTGGGGCCGGCCGGGCACCAGTACCGCCACCGCCTCCGGCTCGGTAAACCCGGTGAGATAGAGAAAATCGCTGTCCTGACGGTAAGGGTATTCCACGTCATGGTTGCGCACCCGCACCGGCGCGGCGGAGATGACGGCGATGCCGCCCTCCCCCATGGCACGCATGAGCTGGCGGCGGCGGCGGGCGAATTCTTTCATGGCGGTAGCTTGGTTCCGGGTCATCGACGGGGGTCACTGCAGGCGAGAGGGTCCCTTGAGGGGCTGCAGTTCCTCACTCACCAGCAGCACCCCCACCCGCACGTATTCCATGATCTCCACATAGGCGGTCTCGCTGGCTTCGTCGTCATCTACCTCGAAGCCGGCACCGGCAATATCGGAAAAGTCCTTGAGGATTTCCGCCGAATCGGCGGGCAGCCTGGCCGGGTCGGTCACGCCGGCCACCGCCAGGCCGTAGAGAAACCCCTGGCACCAGTGTCCCAGGGCATCCACGCGTGTGGTCAGGGCATCGTCCTCATCCGGCAGCAGCATCTGGAAACTGAGCAGGGAATCGGCCAGCTGGGTGCGGGTTTCGGCAAACACCTCGTCCAGCAGGCGCCGGGCCTCGCCTTCCGGCGGCGGCGTCTCGCCGGCCTTGGGGAAGATCTCCTGCAACCAGCGCATCTCGCCGGACCCCAGATTGGCGCTGAGCATGCCGCAGAGCGTGCCATGCACCTCGGCGGCATCGGCCGCGGCACCCGCCCCCCGCAGGGCATCCTCTAAGGCTTGATAATCGGGCATCATGGGCAGGGCTCTCCAGTTGTAATGGCCGAACATCCGGGGCCGGGGACTGATACATGGACGCAGTCTAGCAAGCCGGGGTGGCGCAGCACCATGCCGCCACCGATCCTTGTTGACGGCCCTGAAGCGGAGTCCTAGTATTGAGCCCATGACATACACCGCTCACAATGCCTCGGCGGATTCCGCCCTGAAAGACCTGGAATCCCGGGTTGAGGCATTGCTGCGGGTCTGCGAACTACTGCGGGACGAGAACCTCAGGCTGCGTCGGCAGAATGAACTGCTGCTGGCGGAACGGGCCCAGCTCTCGGAACGGGGTGAACAGGCGCGCATGAAGGTGGAGTCGATGATCAACCGATTGAAGTCCATGGAGCAGGCGGTATGACGGAACCCCGCTCTGAACCGGTCACGGTTCAGATCCTGGGCAAGGAGTACCGGGTGGCCTGCCCTGAAGATGAGCGCAATGCACTGATTGCCTCGGCCAGCCTGCTGGATCGCCGGATGAAGGAAATCCGCGACGGCGGCAAGGTCGTGGGTGGCGACCGGATCGCCGTGATGGCGGCCCTGAACATCACCCATGAGCTGCTGGCCCTGAAGCGGCAGAACGCCGGCCTGGATCAGCGCATGCGCGCCCTGCAGGACCGGGTGGATGCCGCCCTGCAGCACGAACGACAGACGGATTCATGATGTACGGTCCCGGCAGCGGGGCCATGAAAAAGGTTTTACGGTTTGGGCACCTCTGAGGTGTGCGTGAGCGGCTGGGTATTATCCTTGAGCCTAATCAACTACCCCGGGAGCCATTCTGTGATGTCTTGTTGTGCATGTCCGCCCCGTAGCGGAAAGCCTGTAGAGATCGCGTCGGCCCCCACTTGAACCATTGGTTCAAGGTCGAAAGCTCGCCACGGCACTCTCGGAGTGTGCCCTCTTCACTTCCATGACACGCGCCGACCTACGCAGACAGCTTCGCGCCCGGCGTCTGGCGCTCTCCCCGGCCGCACGGGCCATGAACGCCCGCGCCATGGCCAGGCATCTGATCCACCACCCCCTGTTCAGCGCCGCCCGGCGCATCGGCGTCTACCTGCCCGACCGGGGCGAGGCCGATCCCGGTCCGCTGGTCCTTGCCGCCCGCGCCGCCGGCAAGGATCTCTATCTGCCGGTACTGGCGCCGCTGCACCCCCGGCTGCTCTGGTTCGTGGCCTGGGAGGCCCATACCCCCCTGATCCCCAATCGGTTCGGCATTCCCGAGCCGCCCATTCGCCGCCGACACCGTCTCCCGGCCCTTCATCTGGATCTGGTCATCACCCCCCTGGTGGGCTTTGATCGCCGGGGAAACCGGCTGGGCATGGGAGGCGGTTTCTATGACACCACCTTTCGTCACCTCAACCGCCACCGGCACTGGCGCCGCCCCCACCTGGTGGGGATGGCCTACGCTTTCCAGGAAGTGGCGGCACTGCCCCATGAACCCTGGGACGTGCCCCTGCATGCGGTGGTGACCGAGCAGGGCCTGATCACCCTGCCGGACCCACCCTGAAATGAAAGACAAGGATTACCCATGTCCTACTGGCTGATGAAATCCGAACCCGATGTCTTCGGCATCGACGACCTGGAACGGGTGCGGGTGGAACCCTGGGAAGGGGTACGCAACTACCAGGCCCGCAACATGATGCGGGACGAGATGCAGGAAGGCGACCTGGCCTTTTTCTATCATTCCAACTGCAAGGTCCCCGGCATCGTCGGCATCCTGCGGATCGTGCGGGGCGGCTATCCGGACGCCAGCGCCTGGGACCCGGAGCACACCTACCATGACCCCCGCAGCACCCCGGACGATCCCCGTTGGTACCGAGTGGACGTGGGCTTTGAACGCAGATTCGGGGCAGTCATTCCCCTGGCGGACCTGAAGGCCGCCCCCGCCCTGAGCGACATGCCCCTGGTCAGGCGGGGCAACCGGCTTTCCATCATGCCGGTAACCGAAGCGCAGTGGGAATTCATTCTGTCCATGGCGGACTAACATCCTGTTCTTTTCATAACCCGCTTTCCCTCATCCCCGGCCCTTCTTTTCCCCGGGAAACGAAAGATCGACATGACTTCAGGAGGCCGATGCCCATGACCCTGAACGAACTCATCACCTACCTGGACGCCCATGCGGGATTCGATCTGCTGGACGGCATCCCCGAAGACACCCTGGAACGGGCGCGACGCGGCATCCACAAACACGCCATCGCCGGGGAGATCATCGCCGCCCTGGGCACCCTGGACGCGGCGGGTACGGGACAGGGGGAGGTGGAACGCAGCGCCACCGTGAAGGTACTCAGCCCCCTGCGCCTGAAATACATGGCCGACGACGCCCCGGTGGCGGGATTTCGCATGGTGGAGAAGATCATCACCACCATCGACGAGGCATTCAACGAAGAAGCCCTGGGCAAGCGCGGGTAAGACCCGCCTTGCAGATCAGCCCAGGAACAGCCGGTACACCGGGTTATCGGTCTCCTCCCAGTGGACATAGCCCAGTTCCTTGAGGAACCCCTCAAGCCGGACCCTGTCCTTGCCCGGCACCTGCATGCCCACCAGCACCCGGCCATAGGCCGCGCCATGGTTGCGGTAATGGAACAGACTGATGTTCCAGTCCTGCCCCATGTGGGCGAGGAAATTCATCAGCGCCCCGGGGCGCTCGGGGAACTCGAAGCGGTAGACGATCTCGTCCCCCGCCCGAGCCGAGTGCCCGCCCACCATATGGCGCAGATGGACCTTGGCCACCTCGTTGTCGCTGAGATCCTCGATGGGGTAGCCCTTGTCCCGCAAATCCTGCAGCAGGGTCCTGCGTTCCGCCTCGCCGCCGCTGAGCTGGACCCCGACGAAGATATGGGCCTGCTCGGTGTCGGCATAGCGGTAATTGAATTCGGTGATCCCGCGCTTGCCGATGGCCTTGCAGAAGGCCCGGAAACTGCCCGGCCGCTCCGGGATGGTGGCCGCGAATAAGGCTTCCCGCTGCTCCCCCAGTTCCGCCCGTTCGGTCACGTGACGCAGGCGGTCGAAATTGATGTTGGCGCCGCTGAGCACCCCGGCCACACTGGCACCCTTGAGCCCTTCTCGCTCCACATACTTCTTGATGCCGGCAATCGCCAGGGCACCGGCCGGCTCGGCCATCACTCGGGTATCATCGAAGATATCCTTGATGGCGGCGCAGATCTCGTCGGTGGAGACCAGCAGGATCTCGTCCACATATTCCCGGGCCAGCCGGTAGGTCTCCTCGCCCGCCTGGCGCACGGCCACCCCGTCGGCGAAGATGCCCACCTGATCCAGCACCACCCGGCGCTGCTTTTCCAGGGCCTGCTGCATGCAGGCGGCATCCTGGGGCTCGACCCCGATCACCCGGATATCGGGCCGCAGGGCCTTGATATAGGTCGCCATGCCGGCGATCAGGCCGCCGCCGCCCACGCTGACGAACACCGCCTCCAGGGGGTCGGGGTGCTGGCGCAGCAACTCCATGGCGATGGTGCCCTGCCCGGCGATCACATCAGGATCATCGAAGGGATGGACGAAGGTATAGCCATGCCGGTCGATCAGTTCCAGGGCATGGGCATAGGCGTCGTCGTAGGAATCCCCATGGAGGATGGCCTTGGCCCCCAGGGCACGGACCGAGTCCACCTTGATGGAGGGGGTGGTGACGGGCATGACGATCACCGCCTTGATCCCCAGGGTCTTGGCCGACAGGGCCACCCCCTGGGCATGGTTACCGGCGGAGGCGGCGATGACCCCCTTGCGGCGGGCTTCCTCGGACAGTTGAACGATCTTGTTGTGGGCGCCGCGCAGCTTGAAGGAGAAGACCGGTTGCAGGTCCTCGCGCTTGAGCAGGATGCGGTTGCCCAGACGCCGGGAGAGCGTGGGCATCAGGTCCAGGGGGGTTTCCCGCGCCACGTCGTAGACCCGGGCGGTGAGTATCTTCTGTAGATAGGGATAGGCTGACATGGCCTGAAGATACAGGGGCGGGTCCATCCCCGGCAAGATGCGTGCCTCTGTAGAAACCCGCTCAGGCGTGCGACGCCCCCGCTCTCATGTAGAATCCCCCCGACAACCTAAGGAGGCATTTCCCGTGAGCGATCAAGACCAGATGAAGAAGGCCGCCGCCGAAGCGGCCCTGGAATACGTGGAAGACGGCATGGTCGTCGGCATCGGCACCGGCTCCACCGCCAACCATTTCATCGACCTGCTGGCGAAGATGAAGGGCCGCATCGACGGTGCCGTGGCCTCCTCCGAGGCCACCGCCGAACGGTTGCGCGGTCACGGCATCCCGGTGATGGATCTGAACGCCGCCGGCCCCCTTCCCCTCTATGTGGACGGCGCCGATGAGGCCACCCGGCACCTGCACCTGATCAAGGGCGGCGGCGGCGCCCTCACCCGGGAAAAGATCGTGGCGGCCGCCAGCGAGCGCTTCGTCTGCATCGCCGACGACTCCAAGCTGGTGAACGTGCTGGGCGCCTTCCCCCTGCCGGTGGAAGTCATCCCCATGGCCCGCAGCCATGTGGGCCGGAGCATGCTCAAGCTGGGCGGACAGCCGGAACTGCGCCAGGGCTTCACCACCGACAACGGCAACCTGATCCTGGACGTATTCAACCTGGACATGACCGATCCGGTAGCCCTGGAGACGGAGATCAACCAGATCGCCGGCGTGGTCACCGTGGGCATCTTTGCCCGGCGACCAGCGGATGTGCTGATCCTGGGGGGCAAGGATGGGGTGAAGACCCTGACCTGAGGGGGTTTTCCGTTTTCCGTTTTCCCCTCACCCCAACCCCTCTCCCGCAAGGGGAGAGGGGCTTTTTTATCAGAGCAGCACTTTCTCGATGCCGCCGCTGCGGGCCTGCTCGATGAAGCGGGCCTGCCACTGGTCTCCCAGCAGGGCATTGGCCATCTCCACCACGATGTAGTCCACCTCCGTCCCGGTATCTTCCCGGTAGCGGGACAACCCCTGCTGACAGGCCGGGCAGGAAGTCAGCAACTTCACATTACCGCCGACCGCCACCGGCGCCCCGGTCAGCGACGTGATGCCCTTGTGGATCTCCTCCTGCTTGCGGAACCGCACCTGGGTGGCCACGTCCGGGCGACTCACCGCAAAGGTCCCCGCCTCACCGCAGCAGCGGTCCGACAGGGTCACCGGCCGGCCCAGCAGATCCCCCGCCACCTGCAACGGCGCATGGGTCTTCATGGGGGAATGGCAGGGATCGTGATACAGGTACGCCACCCCCGGCGCGGGCTCCAGCTTCACCCCCTTCTCCATCAGATACTCATGGATATCCAGCAACCGGCAACCGGGGAAGATGCGCTCGAACTCGTATTTCAGCAACTGATCCATGCAAGTACCGCAGGACACCACCACCGTCTTGATATCCAGATAGTTCAGGGTATTGGCCACCCGATGGAACAGCACCCGGTTCTCGGTGGTGATCGCCCTGCCCTTGGCCTCCTCGCCGGCGGACTCCTGGGGGTAGCCGCAGCACAGATACCCCGGCGGCAGCACCGTCTGGGCACCGGTGCGATACAGCATGGCCAGGGTGGCCAGACCCACCTGGCTGAACAGACGCTCCGAGCCGCAGCCGGGGAAATAGAACACCGCCTCCCCCTGCTCCGGCGCCACCGCCGGGTCCCGCACGATGGCCACGTGACTGGGGTCTTCCAGTCCCAGCATGGCCCGGGTGGTGCGCGAGGGCAGACCCGCCGGCAGGGGCTTTCTCATCATGTGGATGACCCGGGCGGGGATGGGCGCCGGCCCCGTGGTGGCCGCAGGCCGACCGTCGTTCAGCAGACCCAGACGCTGGAACACCCGGTGCCCCAGGCGCTGGCCGGCAAAGCCCCACTGGGCCAGGGCGGTGCGCATCAGCTTGATGGTGGCCGGGTCCTTGATGTTGAGGAAGGTCATGGACACCCGGGCCGCCAGGCTGGTCCGACGCTGGCCGCGGGCCTTGAGGATGCGCCGCATGCGGGCCGTCACGTCCCCGAAATCGATGTTCACCGGACAGGGCTTGAGACAGCGATGG
Source organism: Ectothiorhodospira lacustris (assembly GCF_022227785.1). Taxonomy (NCBI): domain Bacteria; kingdom Pseudomonadati; phylum Pseudomonadota; class Gammaproteobacteria; order Chromatiales; family Ectothiorhodospiraceae; genus Ectothiorhodospira; species Ectothiorhodospira lacustris. Next base: position 19,623 of record NZ_JAJNQM010000041.1, read on the forward strand.
CAGATGGTGCAGTGGTCCGCCACATCGTTGAGTTCGTCGAAATGACGCAGGGACAGGCCGCGACGGGTCTGCTCCTCGTAGAGGAAGGCCTCGATGATCAGGCCCGTGGCCAGGATCTTGTTGCGGGGTGAGTACAGCAGGTTGGCCCGGGGCACGTGGGTGGAGCAGACGGGCTTGCACTTGCCGCAGCGCAGGCAGTCGCGAATGTCGTCGTTGAGCGCCCCCAGTTCGCTCTGCTCCAGGATCAGGGCCTCCTCCTGCACCAGACGCAGGGAGGGGGTATAGGCCCGGGACAGCCCGGAGCCGGCCTGCAGCTTGCCCCGGTTGAAGCGGTCCATGGGGTCCACCCGCCGCTTGTAGTCGGCAAATGCCTTGAGCTCCGGCTCGCCCAGGTACTGGATCTTGGTCAGGCCGATGCCGTGCTCCCCGGAGATGACGCCGCCCAGCTCACGGGCCAGGGCCATCACCTGGTCCACGATGCGCTCGGCCTCGTGCATCATGGCGTAGTCGTTGGAGTTGACCGGGATGTTGGTGTGCACGTTGCCGTCACCGGCATGCATGTGCAGGGCCACGAACAGGCGGCTGGTGAGCACCCGGTCGTGGATGGCCTGGATGCTCCGGCGCACCGGCTCCAGGTCCCGACCGTCGAAGATCTCCCACAACCGGGCCTCGATCTCCCGCCGGTAGGAGATCACCAGGCTGCGACGCAGCAGCAGCTGGATCAGCCGGTCACCGGGGCGGCGGTCCGCCCGGGACGGCGCGTCCAGCAGGTCGTCCATGGCCACGGCGTCGCTCTCCAGGTGGTCCAGGATGGCCTGCCAGCGTCCCCGCACCGCCTGCACATGGTCTTCCGCGGCCCGGCGCAGACCCTCGAACCAGCCCCGGGCCTCCTCGCTGCCAAGGGCCAGGGACTCCAGCAGCGCGCGATGATCCTTGCCCAGGCAGGCCAGGATCTCGTCGGCCATGCGCAGCTTGTTGGTGAGGGACTGGTGGATGTTGATGCGCTCGATCCCCTCGCTGTACTCCGCCAGCCGGTCCAGGGGGATCACCACGTCCTCGTTGATCTTGAAGGCGTTGGTATGGGCGGCGATGGCGGCGGTCCGGCTACGGTCGGCCCAGAACCGCTGGCGGGCCTCGGGGCTCACGGCGATGAAGCCGTCGCCGTTGCGGGCATTGGCCAGACGCACCATCTTCGAGGCGGCCAGGCCCACCGCCTCCTCGTCGTCACTGGCGATGTCGGCCAAGAGCACCATCTTGGGCCGCTCCCGTCGCGCCCCCTTCGGGGTGTAGCCCACGGCGCGCACATAGCGCTCGTCCAGATGCTCGAGCCCGGCCAGCTGCACCTTAGGGTCGGCCTCCAGGGCGTCCTTGATCTCGACGATGGCGGGCACCGCCTCATGCAGATCGGTGCCGTAGAACTCCAGACTGATGGTGCGCATGTGGGCCGCCATGCGATGGACCACGAACACGGCGGAGGTGATCAGGCCGTCACAGCCCTCTTTCTGGATCCCCGGCAAGTCCTGCAGGCGCTTGTCGGTGACGTCCTTGCCCAGCCCCACCTTGCGGCAGGCTTGGCCCGGGAAGGCGATGACCCGGGGCTCCCCGTCGGGGGTGACGCCGTCGGCCTGGAACCGGGTGATGCGAAAGCTCACGGTTTCCTGGTCGTGGATCTTGCCCAGGTTGTGGTTGAGGCGTTCCACCTCGATCCAGCGGGCCTCCGGGGTGACCATGCGCCAGGACACCAGGTTGTCCAGGGCCGTGCCCCAGAGCACCGCCTTCTTGCCGCCGGCATTCATGGCGATGTTGCCGCCGATGGTGCAGGCATCCTGGGAGGTGGGGTCCACGGCAAACACATGGGCGGCGCGCCCCGCGGCCTCGGACACCCGGCGGGTCACCACCCCGGCCTCGGCGCGGAGGGTGGCCACGGGGCCTTCCACCCCGGGCAGTTCCACGAACTCCACCTCGCTCAAGGCTTCGAGCTTTTCCGTGTTGATGACCGCGGCATCGGCGGTCAGGGGCACGGCGCCACCGTTGTAGCCGGTGCCGCCCCCCCGGGGAATGACGGTCAGACCCAGTTCGAAGCAGGTCTGGATGACCCCGGCCATCTCCGCCTCGGAATCCGGGGTGATGACCACGAAGGGCAGTTCCACACGCCAGTCGGTGGCGTCGGTGACATGGGAGACCCGGGCCAGGCCGTCGAAGTGGATGTTGTCCTTGCGGGTGACCTTGCCCAGCAGGCGGCGGGCACGGGCGCGCAGGGCCTTTTGTTCCGGGAACCAGGCCTCGAAGCGGCGTACCGCCTGACGAGCCTGTTCCGCCAGGTCCAGGGCCAGCTGATTGCCCTCGGCCCGGGCGATGATCTGGTCCACCCGGTGATCCAGGGCGTGGATCAGGGCGGTGAGTCGCTTCTGGTTACCCAGCAGGTCGTCCTGGATATAGGGGTTGCGGGTGACCACCCACATGTCCCCCAGCACCTCGAACAGCATCCGGGCGGAGACGCCGGTCCGTCGACGGGCGCGCAGTTCGTTGAGCACGTCCCACATGCCTTCGCCGAGGAAGCGGATGACGATCTCGCGGTCGGAGTAGGAGGTGTAGTTATAAGGGATTTCGCGGATGCGGGTACTTGCGGTCATGGCTGGCGGGGATCACTGCGGGAGGGGCACCTATTCTAGCACCCCGGCCGGGATGAGGTGAGAGGCGGGGAAAAGCAAAAAGGGTGCGGAGGTTTCCCTCCGCACCCTTTGAACTTCCAGTGCATGCTTTCCGGTCAGACGACCTTGGGCAATGCCATCGGTATGGGACCGATGATTAGAAGTTGTGGGTCACGCCGACCTGGAAGCCCCAGGCGTTTTCACCCTCGGCAGGCACCACGCCCTTGCCCTTACCGGAGTTGGTTCCGGCCAAGCTATACCGAGCGTTGTCATCGTTGCGCACGGTGGCGTAGGTGGCGTACAGGCCGGTGCGGCGGGTCAGATCGTAGCCGGCACCGATGGCGAACAGCTGGGCGCCGGTGTCTTTATCATCATTGTCACCCGCATTGGCGTAGGTGCCCATCACATAGGCCTGACCGAACTGGTACTTGGCGCTCAGGAAGAAGGCGTCTCGGTCGCCAGTACCAGTGACACCGGAGTCGATGTTTTCATACATGGCGCTCAAGGTCAGGGCGTCGATGGTGTAGGCACCACCGACCTTCCAGGCCTTGGCATCCTCTCCTTGGAACCCTTCATTCAGCTGCTCATAAGCCACAGCCACGTACATCGGGCCCTGGGTGAAGGTACCAGCCAAGGAGAAGGCGTTACGCTCGTTCGGGTCGTTAGTAGCGCTGCGAACATCGCCGTTCTCATCGGTGTCCGTGGTGTAGGAAGCCATGAACTGCAGGCCATCGAAGTTGGGGCTCAGGTAAATCGCGGTGTTAAGATTACGTCTTTCGAAGAGTCCTGCGTTATCGCTGAAGGAACCCATGATGGAGTTGTAGTCACCCAGGGTATCGGCGAAGGGGTCCAGACGCAGGGTGGAGATCTTGTAGGGGGTGTCATGACGACCCAGGCGCACTTCACCGAATTCGCTTGCCACACCCAAGTAGGTGTTACGAGTGGCCAAGGTGCCTTGCGTGCCACTGGCGGCATCAAAGCCGGCTTCCATCTGGAACACGCCGCGCAAGCCCATGCCCAGGTCCTCGGAACCGCGCACACCGATGCGGGAGGAGTTGGAGGCAATCTGGTGGCTGGAAGCATCACCATTATTGACCCGGTCCACTGACATATTCATGCGGCCGTACAGGGTGGTGTCGGCCATGGCGGCGGCGGGCAGGCCCATGGCCGCGGCTACTGCGAATACGAGCACTTTCTTTTGCATGTTTACGTTCCTCTGCAGAGCTTTGTTGTATAAGGGTCTGACCGTGTCAGCCGATATGCATTATGCAGAAGGCATGCCAAACACTAACCTGCTGATTTCGATAGTGTAAAAAAACAACACACCATGACACTCAGCATGCCATCGTCATGACGGTGACATGACGTAAAAGAAATTTGTTGTTTTTTTGGAACACTCCGAACGGATGGCCCCGGCCGCAGATGCCGTCCGGGCGCTGGGCACCTAGACCCGGATCTGGAATTTCTCCAGGTAGCGGTAGAGGGTGCGCTCACTGACGCCCAGGTGCCGTGCCGCCTCGGCGCGGTGGCCGCCCGTGGCCGCCAGCGCCGCACGCACGCCGGCCTCAGAACAGACGCCACGGGAACCGCGGCGTAACGAGGGCATCCGCCCCTCCTCACCGACCTGGGACTGGAAGGCAATGTGTTCGGGCAGCAGCGGCCCGGTGCCGGCCAGGATCGCCGCCCGGGTCATGATGTTCTTCAGCTCGCGCACGTTGCCCGGATAACGATAGGACACCAGCAGATCGGCCACCGGCACGGACAGGGGCAGATGCAGCGACCCACCATCCGACTGCCGCAGGAAATGTTCCGCCAGGGCGATGACGTCTTCCCGCCGCTCCCGCAGGGGGGGAATGAAGACCGGAAAGGCGGACAGGCGGTAATAGAGGTCTTCCCGGAACCCACCCTGCGCCACCATGGCCGCCAGGTCCCGGTGGGTGGCGGCCACCACCCGGGCATCCACCGGGATGTAATCGGTGCCGCCCACCCGGCGGATACGGGAGGTTTCCAACACCCGCAATAGCTTGCTCTGCATGGACAGGGGTAACTCCCCCACCTCGTCGATGAACAGCGTCCCCCCCTGGGCCGCCTCGAACAGGCCGACCTTGCGCCGGTCCGCGCCGGTGAAGGCGCCCTTTTCATAGCCGAACAGCTCCGCCTCGATGATCTGTTCCCCCAGAGTGGAACAGTCCACCACCACCAACGGCCCCTGGGCGCGACCGGAACAGTGGTGCAGATAATCCGCCACCCGCTCCTTGCCCACGCCGCTCTCCCCCAGCAGCAATACGGTGGCACTGGTGGGCGCCACCCGCTCCACCATCCGCATCAGCTCCAACATGGGGAGGGACTGCCCCACCAGGCGCGCCCCCTCCGGTGACGCGGGGGCCGCCTCCGGGTCGGGATGCAGCAGCAGACCGAAAAAGTCGCCGTGCTCGCCCCGCCCCCGGGAAATCCGGACGCTCAGACGCCGGCGCCCCCGTCCTCCCGGGATCTGCACCGGAAGAGGCTCCATCGCGGATCCTGCGGTGACCAGTGGACAGCCCCCCTCCCCGGCACAGCCACCCGGCACCCCCTGAAAGAATTCATGACAGCCCATCCCCCGCAGATCCTCGCGGGAGAGGGACAGACAGCGCAGGGCCGCCGCATTGGCGGCCAGCAGGCGATGGTCGCCGTCGAAGATCACGAAGGCATCGGGGATCAGCTCGACCATCTGATCGAGGCTGGGCGCGGCAGCGGGGTTGGGGTGATTATTCAGGGTCAGCATGTGAGGGGCTTGTTCCATCGGATGCCGGGGCACTGGGCAGTCTACCATCCACACCCCTTCACCATCATCGGCAACATCCGGCGCCCCCCCCTGAGACCCGTCATTCCCGCGAAAGCGGGAATCCAGCGACGGGCTGCGGATCCCACACAGCGCCCGGCACCTGGGACCCGTCATTCCCGCGAAGGCGGGAATCCAGTCACGGGCTGAAAACCCTGGGCTCCCGCTTGCGCGGGAGTGACGGGGTGATGCCTTCGCGAGGGTGACGGCCTAAGGCCTTCGCGGGGGTGACAGCGCAATGCCTTCGCGGCCGAGGGCCGCCCCTGCCTCCATGGCTGTTCATCACAAGTTCATAGGGCTTTAACGCACCCTTAATAACCAAAAGACATAGTCGCCCCGGGTTTTGAGGCACAGGACACTGTCTCTTTTTCACAACATACTTGGGGAGCCTATTTCATGCAGCACAAGAAGCTTATCGCGGCGATGGTCGCCGCCGGCCTGTCCATGCCTGCCCTGGCGGTTGCCGACATCACCATCTACGGTCGCGCCCACCTGTCCGCCGACATTCTGGATGACGGCAAGGATTACAACGAGTTCAACGTCTCCAGCAACTCCAGCCGCCTGGGTTTCAAGGGCGAGCGGACCTTTGCCGACGGTCTGACGGCCATGTTCCAGATCGAGCAGGAAATCAACTATGACACCTCCGGCAGCGCCTGGGCCAGCCGCGATACCTTCGCCGGCCTGAAAGGCGACTGGGGCATGCTGCGCATCGGCAAGTTCGACACCCCCTTCAAGCTTGCCCGTGGACCGGCCAACTTCTTTGGTGACCAGGCCGGTGACCTGCGCAACATCACCCGCACCAATGATCACGGCCGCTTCGATGAGCGCTTTAACAACAGCATCCACTACCGCAGCCCCAGCCTGAACGGCTTGGTGTGGGATATTCAGTACTCCAACGAAAACGGCGGCTCCAGCACGGTGGAAGACGCCAAGAACAAGGCCGTGAGTACTTCACTGGGATACAGCAACGGGCCGATCAATGTCGTGATCGCCTATGAAAGCCAGGACATCTATCGGGAAACCGGCGGCGTGGTGGACTACGACTACTCTGCCGATGCCTGGCGTCTGGCCGCCTCCTACCGGATCACCTCGGACTTCCGCCTGGCAGGCTTTTATCAGCAGACGGAAAACACCCGCGGCGTGGAAGGTCAGGAGGCGGATGTCTTCGGTATTGCCGGTCAGTACCGCATCAGCCCCTCCGTGTACCTGAATGCCCACTGGTTCACCCTGGACTCCGATCTGGAGAAGCGGGATGCCAACCTGTATGCCATCGGTCTGGAATATCGGGTGGACAGCGCCCTGCGCTTCTACGGCAATCTGGCCTTCATGGATAACGACGACAATTCCAGCCTGACCCCCTGGGGCGCGGCCCGCAGTGCCGCTCCTTCCACTGCGGAAGGGGTGAATGCCCGCGGCGAGATGGCCACCGCCTTCTCTCTTGGCATGCGATACGACTTCTAAGGGATGATGCCTTTTCGGGCAGGGATGCCCGCCTCTGCACCAGCATGCATGTGACACGCTTGCCCGGATTCCGTCCGGGCTTTTTTTGTGGTTCGAACCCTGGCGGCTTCCTGAATCATATCCACGAAAAAGGCCCCGCATGGGGGCCTTTTTCGTGGATATGGCTGGGGGACCAGGATTCGAACCTGGGTTGACGGAGTCAGAGTCCGTAGTCCTACCGCTAGACGATCCCCCAATAAAACCGAGGCGTAAATCTACAGCATGTCGGGGCGATGAATCAAGCCCCGAAGCAAAAACCGAAAAATCTCCACCACCGGGGCCATCCTGACGGACAGCCCCGAGGTGACTGCAAGCCTGCCCCGTCGCCGGGGATCAGCGCTTGCTGAACTGAGTCGCGCGACGTGCCTTGCGCAGACCGACCTTCTTACGCTCGACCTGACGGGCGTCGCGGGTCATGAAACCGTGGGTACGCATGGCGCCACGCAGCTTCTCGTCGTATTCCACCAGAGCGCGGGCAATACCCAGACGGATGGCACCGGCCTGACCGTTGGCACCGCCGCCCTTCACCGTGGCCACGATGTCGAAACGATCCAGGCTTTCGGCCACCGCCAGTGGCTGACGGACCACCATGCGGGAGGTTTCACGCCCGAAGTAGATGTCCAGGGGCTTGTTGTTGACGGTGATCTCGCCCTTGCCGGGGCGCAGAAAAACCCGCGCAGAAGCCTCTTTGCGGCGTCCGGTTCCGTAGTTCTGGGTTGTTGCCATCTCTTGACCTGCTCTATGTGCTGCCCGGCCACACGATGGCGGCCGGATCAGGGTGTTGTTCAGATTTCCAGCGGCTGGGGCTGCTGGGCGGCGTGGCTGTGCTCGGCTCCGGCGTATACCTTGAGCTTCTTGAACATGGCCCGGCCCAGGGGGTTCTTGGGCAGCATGCCCTTCACCGCGATCTCGATCAGGCGCTCAGGGGCACGCTCACGGATCTGCTGCGCGCTGGCGGACTTCATATGACCGACATAACCGGTGTGCCGGTAGTACATCTTGTCGGTTTCCTTGTTGCCGCTGAGGCGCACCTTGGAGGCATTCACGATCACGATGTAGTCACCGGTATCCACGTGCGGGGTATACACGGGCTTGTGCTTGCCGCGCAGGCGGCGAGCCACTTCGCTGGCGAGCCGGCCGAGGGTCTTGCCGGAGGCATCAACCACGTACCAGTCGCGGGTGACTTCAGCGGGCTTGGCGCTAAAGGTCTTCATTCCTGAACTCCAGGGTGCACATGAATCACGGAAAGCGCGCAATGATAACGGGGAAGTGCGCGGGTGACAAGGGGGGATTCCGCATGAACTACCATCCCTAAACCGCTTGAGCGGTTGTAGGCATGGTTTCCGGTTTCGATGATCTGTGCGCAGTTGGGCGCTTGCCCTTCTGCGACTTACCCTGATCTCCACCGGCGTAGCCGTCCGGGGACGGCGGTTCGGGGCGCACCGCCCCTACCTGTTGATGGGATTTGCACTGACCGATAACCGCTGTGACGCCGCGTCGGGCAATCACCCGGCTGGCGTTGTGGTCGGCATGATCGGTCTGCCCGCAGCGTTGACAGACAAATCGGCTCTGACTGGGCCGATTGTCGGGATGAATGTGGCCGCAAACGGCACATTCCTGCGAGCTATGGTGCGGCGGCACCACGAGAAACAGCACGTTGTTTCTCGGTGCCTTGTACTGGGCATAGGTTCTGATCTTGCCCCAGGCGCTATGAAGGATGCCCTTGTTGAGCCCCGCCTTGGCGCGGGCACCGTTGGGGGCGTGGCGCCCCCGCTCGTCGGTCTTTGCCTTCGGGCGACGACTCATGGAGGCCACCTTGAGGTCTTCCATGACCACGAGCCTCACCCCCAGCGCCATCACCAATGCGTGACTTGCCTTATGGGCAAAGTCTTTGCGCACGTTGTTGGCGTAGGTGTGGGTGCGGGCCACGCGCTTTTTGGCCTTGTGCCAGCCGGATGAGCCCTTGGCACGTCGCGCCATGCGCCGCTGCCAGCGAAGGCGCTGGCGTTCCTTGCGGGCCATTCGCTGCTTTTGCACCGGGTCGAAGGCATACACCGATCCCGTGCTGGCGTAGGCAGGCACCGCCACGCCGCGATCCACGCCGATGGTGGCCGCGTGCAATGAAGCCTCATCCCACTGCGATAACTCGGCCTGGATCTCTGCAGGGCGCGGATGGATCACGTCATCCTCGGTGGCAAATGACACATGCCACTGACCGGCGTTGATGCTGATGACGATGGATGCGGGCAATGTATGAGGCCGATCCGCGACGTAGCGCAACCGACCGAGCGGGTGCTTTTTCGTGCCGACCCGAATGTGATAACCCCCTTCGCCATCATCCTCGAAAGCAAATAACTCCCGCGTCAGCCAGACGCCTTGTTCGCCACCTTTTCCATGAATCGTTGGGCGACCGGATAATTTCTGGAAGAAGCGACTGTAGGCTTGTTTCCATCGAACCGCGCCATTGCGTAACACCTGGGAGGGCACTTCACGCAACCATGCCGTATCGGGTCCGATGAACTGGCTGTATTGTTGGTCGATGGGTGGTTTTTGCCCGGTCAGCGACAAGGCTTTTCGGGCAAAGGCACGAAAATAACGGTCTTCTCTGACCTTGCTGTTATAGATGAATCGCTGACAGCCAATCCAACGCAGCAGGATATTTTCCTGCTGGCGACCGGGATAGCAACGAAAGCAATGTCCGATCATGCCCATGCCTGCTATCGTTCCATGAAAACCACCAAGGCGCAACCATGGAAAGTAGCACTAAATCTCGCTCTCACGCCGTTTATGACATTAAGCTGCATGTTGTTTTTGTGACCAAGTACCGTCGCCCTTGCCTGCATGAAGAACTCAGGGACTACCTGGAGGGGGCGTTTTCGGAGATCCTGGCGGCATGGCGTTGTGAACTGATCGAATTTGGTGGCGAGGCTGATCACGTTCACCTGCTGATAGCGATCCATCCGGCATTGAACCTTTCCACGCTGGTCAACAATCTCAAGACAGCCAGCGCCCGCCGCGCCCGCAATCGTTTTGCCGAGCACTTGGCGGCGTTTTATTGGAAACCGATGTTTTGGCACCGCGCCTATTACGTTGGCTCTGTCGGTGGGGCATCCCTGGAGACGGTTCGGGCCTACGTGGAATCACAAGGCACCAAACCTCTCAAAAGAAACCCCGCTTGACCCCCTCCTGGCTAACGCCTAGCAGGGGGAATGCGCGGGGAAATGTTCAAATCCACCAGGCCGTCCCCGTCATCACCTTGGCGGTCACCGGCATCACCAGCTTGCGCAGGGGCCAGGGCAGGACTTCCCCGCCCAGGGACATGGCCAGTTCGCCATGATGGGCCTCGTCGATCTTCATCTGTTCCAGTACCGCCCGGGTCGGCGCGTCCTCGGGGACGACCCGAGCCAGGTGCTCGTCCAGGTGACGGATCACCTGCTGTTCCGTCTCGTGCACGAAGCCCAGGCTCCACCGGTCACCCGCCGCCCCGGCCAGAGCGCCGATGGCGAAGGCGCCGCCATACCAGAGGGGATTGAGGAAGCTCTTGTGGGTGCCCAAGGCCGTCAGGCGGCGCTCGCACCAGAGCAGATGATCGTTTTCTTCCCGGGCGGAGCGCGCCATGCGCTCGCGCACCTCGCCGCTGCGGGCGGTGAGGGCCTGGCCCTGGTAGAGCCCCTGGGCGGCCACCTCCCCCGCATGATTGATGCGCATGAGCCGGCCGGAGAGGACGCGGGCGTTGTCATCCAGCTCCGGCTCCATCACCGACCGGGCCGGGTCCGGGCGCTCGGTGGCACGGGGACGGCCGAACAGGGTACAAAAGCCTTCGTCAATAGCGGACAGCAGGCGGTCGGTGGGGCTCAGTTGGCGCATGGCATGCCGGTACGGGCAGTGGGTATGGATATTGAAGATACTGGAAGTCCGGCGACAGGCAAACCCTGAATACAGAAGGGTTTTTCAGTGCGGGCAAAGGTAAAGACAATGCTGGGACAACCCGCGGCCGCGAAGGGGCCGGTGCTACGACGCAGGCGGTGATGCACAGCGACTGTCGATGAGTTGGGCGAGACTCATGACCGGCACCGCCGACTTGCGGCGCCGGATACCGGCGGCCAGATGCAGACCGCACCCCACATTGGCGGTCACGAGCACATCCGGCGCCAGGTCCGCAAGGGCATCCAGCTTGGGGGCCAGCAGACGATCGGCCATCTGCGGATGGGTC
>NZ_JAJNQM010000042.1:0-28758 GCF_022227785.1 Ectothiorhodospira lacustris
AAACCGTGGAGTTTGCCGGCAGTCCCGATTACATCATCGGCCCGGGCGATAACGTCAATATCTTTATCTGGCGCCAGCCGGAGTTGTCCATGTCGGTGCCGGTCCGGCCCGACGGCAAGATCACTACCCCCCTCATCGAAGATGTTCCCGCCGCCAACAAGACCCCGACCCAACTGGCCCGGGACATGGAAGAAGTCCTGTCCGTCTATGTGCGTGACCCGGTGGTCACCGTGATCGTCACGGGATTCCGCGGACCCTTCGATCAGCAGATCCGGGTGGTGGGGCAGGCGGCCAATCCCCAGGCCATCCCCTATAACGAGAACATGACCCTGCTGGATGTCATGATCGCCGTGGGCGGGGTGACGGAATTTGCTGCCGGCAACCGTGCCTCCATCGTGCGCAACATCAACGGGGAGGCTCAGCAATTCAGGGTCCGTATCAATGACCTGATCAACAGGGGGGATATCCAGGCCAATGTGGCCGTGCTGCCCGGCGATATCCTCATCATTCCCGAGTCCTGGTTCTAAATAAATACACGATCTGTCCCGCAGGTGGGGGTAGCGCGGCGTCATCCCCGGCTTTCAGGTCGAGCCGGACTTACAGGGTGACGCCGTCCTGAGCCAATCTGCACGCTTCAGTAATACGCATGCCGGATCAGTGTTGTGCGGTATGCGAAGGCGAGGAGACCGCCATGCAGGAAATCATCTCTCAGATTCTGGGCTACTTGCGTGATATCTGGCGTTATCGCTGGGTGGTCCTGGTGGTCGCCTGGGTGGTGAGCTTGGCCGGCTGGCTCCATGTCTCCCAGATTCCGGATCAGTATCGCTCATCCGCCCAGGTGCATGTGGATACGGATTCCATGCTGCGTCCCCTGCTTCGGGGGCTGGCGGTGGACACCAACGTCTCCCAGCGGGTGGCCTTCATGACCCGCACCATGCTCACCGGCCCCAATCTGGAAGAGGTGGCCCGAGCCACGGATCTGCACCTCCAAGCCCATACCGATGCCGACATGCAGCGGATCGTCGGGCGGCTGCGCAGCGGCATCAGCATCTCTGCCGGGCGTCAGGACAACGTCTATACCATCGCCTACACCCACGGTAATCCACAGCATGCCTATGACGTGGTCCAGGCGTTGCTGAACCGTTTTGTGGAAGGGGCGTTGGGGGATTCCCGGACGGATACCGATGTGGCACGGCGTTTTCTGGATCAGCAAATCCGGGAATATGAGGAACGACTGATTGCCGCGGAGCGGCGCCTGGCGGACTTTCGTCGTGACAACGCAGGCATGATGCCCGGAGATCAGGGAGGATACTATTCTCGCCTGCAGCAAGCCCGCAATCTCCTTCAGGAAACCCAGCTGCGCCTGAGGGAAGCGGAGAACCGTCGTGACGAGATTCGCCGCCAGCTGGTAGGTGAGGAGCCTACCTTCGGCATCATGGGCGGTACCCGCACCACTCAGGCCACTGCCGCCATCGACGGTCGCATCCAGACTCTTCAGGCGCGCCTGGATGAGTTGTTGCTGACCTTCACGGAGCGACATCCGGACATTCAGAGTATCCGCCGCACCATCGAAGACCTGCAGGCCCAAAGGGAGGAGGAGATCCGCCTGGCCCGCCAGAGCGGCCCCAGCATGGAGCAGCTGGACACCAACCCGGTATATCAGCAGATGCGCATGACCCTGTCCAACGCGGACGTGGAGATCGCCAGCCTGCGGGTACGCCTGCAGCAGCACCAGGGCGCAGTGGAGGAACTGCAGCGGCTGGTGGACATCATCCCCGATATCGAGGCGGAGATGACGCGACTGGATCGGGACTACAGCGTCAACCGCGAACAGTATGAGCAGCTCCTGCGCCGCCGGGAGTCGGCCACCCTGAGCCGCAGCGTTGAAGAGCGGGGCGAGCAGGTACAGTTCCGGGTCATCGAGCCGGCCCGGGTCCCCGCGTCGCCGTCCGCCCCCAACCGTCCCGCCATGTTCTCCATGGCCCTGCTGGCGGGCCTGGGCCTCGGCGGCGGGCTGGCCTTTCTCATCGGCCAGCTCAGACCGGTCTTCGACAGCCGCCGTTCCCTCAACAAGGTCACGGGCTTCCCGGTACTGGGTACGGTGAGTCTGCTCGCCAGCCCGAAGCGGCTCATGCGCGAACGGATCGAACTCATATCCTTCGCCGGCGTAGGGGGGCTGTTGGTGGCGGCGTACTTTGCCGTGGTGGCGGCCGGCGGTATTCACCTGTCCATCGTTGCGAGGCTGCTGGGATGAGCGACAAACAGACCGATTTGAGCCTCATCGAAAAAGCGGTGCGTCGACTGGAGGCCAGGGACGACCCCAAGGACCGGCCCCACGGGGAAAACGATGTGCAAGCACGCCGACCGGCGGACCCCGGCGAGGCCATCCATAGGGATCAGGATAGTGACCGGGGCTCTGCGCGCGCGGTCACAATGCCGCCCTTTGAGCCCTTGCCGGACATTCCCCCTCCGCCGCCGGACGTGGATCTCACCTCGGACCGGTATGTGGAGCTGGATCTGGCCCACCTGCGCGAGCAGGGCTTCATCACCGCGAACTCCGAACGCAATCATGCTTCGGAAGAATTTCGCATGATCAAGCGCCCGTTGCTGGCTAATGCCTTCGGGCGAGGTGCAGAACTGGTCAAACACGGCAATCTGATCATGGTAACCAGCGCCAAATCGGGCGAAGGCAAGACCTTCACCGCCATCAACCTGGCCATGAGTATCGCCATGGAAATGGACAAGACGGTGCTGCTGGTGGATGCCGACGTGGGCCGGGCCAGAGTCCACCAGGTCCTGGGCACCCCCCAGGGGCCTGGGCTGATCGACCTGCTGCTGGACAAAGACCTGGATGTGGGTGACGTCATCATCAAGACCAACATCCCCAAGCTGCGGGTCATCCCCATGGGGCGTTACCACCCCCATTCCAATGAGCTGCTGGCCAGCGAAGAGATGCTCCGCCTCACCCGGGAACTGGCGGACCGTTATCCGGACCGCGTGGTGATCTTCGATTCCCCACCGCTGCTCATGACCAGTGAGTCGGTGGTGGTGGCAGGCCTGGTGGGGCAGATCGTGTTCGTGGTCGAATCCAGCCGCACCTTGCAAAGCTCGGTCAAGGATGCCTTGGCCATGCTGGATAGCTCCAAGCCCATCGGGCTGGTACTGAACAAGGTCCGCCGCACCCTGGGCAACTACGGGTATGGGTATGGGTACGGCTATGGTTACCACGGCAAGTCCGATACCGCCAAGGAAACCCCGGCATGAAGATCACCCCGTTCGGCACCCTGTTAGGATCCCTGGCGCTGGTGCATGCCGGCGCCGTTCAGGCCGGGAGCTGGGACTTCACGCCCCGTGTCTCCGTGTCCCAGACCTATACGGACAACGTGAATCTGGCCGCTCGCGGGGAAGACAAGGAAAGTGATTCGGTCTCCCAACTCAATACCGGCTTTTCATTGCAGCGCGCCGGCGGACGTACCGACCTCTCCCTGGGCTACAACCTGCAGAGCCTGGCCTATTGGGAGGATGACGGTCGCAATACCGTCTATCATCAGTTCGCGGGTACCAGCACCACCACCCTGATCCGTGAGACCCTGTTCCTTGATGCATCGGCCAGTTACGGGCAGCAGTTGAGGGATTCCAGGGACGGTTTTGCCGGTGACAACATCTCCACCACTGATCGTTCCGACGTGGCCCGCTATTCCGTGTCCCCCTACTGGCGCCAGGGCTTCGGCAGTTTTGCCACGGGGGAACTGCGTTACGCCTGGGACCAGGTGGACTATCAGTCTGGAGGCATCACCGGCAATAACAGTGAGAACCAGCGGATTCAGGCCTCGCTGAACAGTGGTCCTCAGTTCACTACGGTGGCCTGGACCCTGTCCTATAGTTGGGACGAGTCCACCTATGACGACGGCACCGATGTCACTCTGGAATCCCTGGAGGCCCTGGTTCGATTGAACATCAGCCCTCAGTTCAGTGTCTATGCGGCGGGCGGTGAAGAACGTAACGAGTACAACCGGGCCGCCGGAACGGTGGATCCGGACGATAACTTCTGGCGCGCGGGATTCACCTGGTTGCCGGGACCTCGCACCAGCCTGGACGCCTTTTACGGTGAACGCTTCTTCGATGATACCTACGGCCTGACCTTCAGCCATCGCTTTCGGCATGCCACCTGGCAGGTGAATTACTCGGAATCGATCACGTCCCTGGCCCGAGCCTTCACGCCCGTGGAGGATGAGTTCGATGACGACGCCAATTTGCCTGATGGCACGGACGCCTACATCTCCAAGCGTCTCAACATCTCGGTGGCGGGACAGCGTTCCAAGCTTTCCTGGGGGCTTGCGGCCGCCCTGGAAGAGCGTCTCTACCAGACGGACCGGGGCGATCAGGAAATCAACAGCGTCAGCGCCAACCTGGGTTGGCGGGTCGCCCCGCGTACCCAGGCTACCCTGTCATCCCAGTGGCAGCGATCCGATTACGACCTGGACAGCCGCAAGGACGACCTGTGGAACGTGAGTCTGGGCGTCAGCCGCACCCTGGGGCCTTCCACATCGGCTACGCTGCAATACCGCTACCAGGAGCGTGACTCCAACCAGGAAGGTTTCGAGTACCAGGAGAACCGTATCACCGCCACCCTGAGCAGGACCTTCTAGGGCCCCCCATGTACGAAGCCTATTTCAACCTAGACCGCAAGCCCTTCCAGCTCAGCCCCGATCCCCAGTTCTTTTTCGGCAGTCGCATCCATAAGCGGGCCCTGGCCTATCTGCGATACG
Organism: Ectothiorhodospira lacustris; assembly: GCF_022227785.1. Taxonomy (NCBI): domain Bacteria; kingdom Pseudomonadati; phylum Pseudomonadota; class Gammaproteobacteria; order Chromatiales; family Ectothiorhodospiraceae; genus Ectothiorhodospira; species Ectothiorhodospira lacustris. The sequence continues at coordinate 4,770 of NZ_JAJNQM010000042.1, forward strand.
GTCTGAGCCAGGGAGAGGGGTTCATTGCCATCACCGGGGACGTGGGGACGGGCAAGACCACCCTGGTACGCATGCTGTTCAACGACATCTCCGAACGGGACTATTTCGCTGCTCAGATCGTGACCACTCAGCTCCATGCCGATGACCTGCTGCGCATGGTGGCCATGGCCTTCGGCATGCAGGTGGGCAGTGACAGCAAGGCCAACCTGCTCACCCGCATCGAGCGCTTCCTGGTGGACAAGTCCCGGGAAGGCAAGCGGGTTCTGTTGGTGATCGACGAGGCCCAGAACCTGCCGCCCCATGCCCTGGAAGAACTGCGCATGTTGTCCAACTTCCAGCTTGCCGGTCGGCCGCTGTTGCAGAGCTTTTTGCTGGGACAGAACCAGTTCCGGCGTACCCTGCAGATGGCCGAACTGGAACAGTTTCGCCAGCGCTTCATCGCCGCCTGCCATCTCACGCCGCTGTCACAGGAAGAGACCGAGGAATACATCCGTTACCGGCTGGAACATGCAGGCTGGAAGAACGACCCGGCCTTCGAGGCGGAGGCCTTTGCCGAGGTCTACCGGCAGACCCAGGGCATCCCCCGACGCATCAACAGTCTGGCGGATCGGCTGTTGCTGTATGCCTTTCTGGAGGAGCGCCACGAGATCAGTGCCGAGGTGGTGCAGACGGTGGCCAGGGAGCTGGGCGAAGAGATCAGCGCCATCTCGGAAGAGGTGGGCGTCGGGCCGGTGGAAGACAGCATGAACCGGGGGATCTATGACGGCCAGGGTCTGCCTGCCCACTATTCCTGGGGCAACATCGAGTTACGGGTATCCGCCCTGGAAAGCCGGATCCAGTCCCTGGAGAAGTCCTTTTACCGGGAGATCTCTTTGTTGCGGCGGGCAGTGAAGCATTTGATGAAGGAGTGATCTTCTTGCAGACAATCAGGGGAGGCAGTACCTCATGAACACAGCCGGACGCGCCCCCACCCACGGCATCCGCAACGCGATGACCGTGGACGTGGAAGACTACTTCCACGTCTCCGCCTTTGAAAACCACATCTGCCGCGGTACCTGGGACGAACTCCCCTGCCGGGTGGAACGCAACGTGGACCGCATCCTCCAGCTCTTTGCGGACCACGACACCAAGGCCACCTTCTTCTACTTGGGCTGGGTGGCAAAACGCTATCCCGAACTGGTCCGGCGCACCCAGGCCGAAGGCCACGAGATCGCCAGCCATGGCTGGTCCCACATCCGGGCCACGGAACAGACCCCCGAGGCCTTCCGCCAGGACGTGAGCCGTACCCGGGCCTTGCTGGAAGACACCGTGGGCGCCCCGGTGCTGGGCTATCGGGCCGCCAGCTACTCCATCGGCCGCGACAACCTATGGACCCTGGACACCCTGCAGGAGACCGGTTACCGCTACAGCTCCAGCATCTATCCCGTTCACCACGACCTCTACGGGATGCCCGAGGCCCCCCGTTTCTCCTTCCGGCCGGGGCAGGGGGATCTGGTGGAGGTCCCCGTTACCACCGTGGAGATCCTGGGCAAGAAGCTCCCCTGCGGCGGCGGCGGTTATTTCCGCCTGCTGCCCTATGAAATCTCCCGCTGGGCCATCCAGCAGGTCAACCAGCGGGATCGGCAGGCTGCCGTGTTCTATTTTCACCCCTGGGAGATCGACCCCGAGCAACCCCGTCAGACCGGGCTCGGGCTCAAGACCCGGGTGCGTCATTACCTCAACCTGTCCCGCACCGAAGGCCGGCTCAAGCGGTTGCTGTCGGATTTTCAGTGGGGACGCATGGACCGGATTTTTCTTGAGCAGGCAGTGAATCCCGCATGAATGCAGTCATGGAGACCAAGGGCAGTGACGCCCGGACGGCACTGAATATCCGTCAACTCGAGGATGTTGACGAGGCCCGCTGGGATGCCTATGTCATGGCATGCCCGGAGGCCACTTTCTTCCACCGCAGCGGCTGGCGCCGGGTACTCCGGGAGGCCTTCGGGCACCCCAGCCATTTTCTGTATGCGGAACGGGACGGCCGGATTCGAGGCATCCTGCCCCTGGGGCATGTGAAGACCCTGCTGTTCGGCAATGCCCTCATCTCCATGCCCTTTTGCGTCTACGGCGGCGTGGCCGCCGACGACGAGGCCACGGCCGATACCCTGATCGAGGCGGCCCGGATGCTGGCGGAGGAACTGCAGGTGGATTATCTGGAGTTGCGCCATCTCCAGCGCCGCTGTCCCCAGTGGCCCTGCAAGGACGATCTCTACGTCACCTTCCGTAAACCCATCGAGCCGGAGGAAGAAGCCAACCTGCTGGCGATCCCGCGCAAGCAGCGGGCCATGGTGCGTAAAGGCATCAAGCACGGGCTCGTGTCCGGGTTCGAGGATGACGTATCCACGTTCTTTACCATCTACGCCGACAGCGTGCGTCGCCTGGGCACCCCCGTGTTCTCCCGCCGCTATTTCCAGTGCCTGCTGGACACCTTCGGTCAGGATGCCCGGATCCTCACCGTCACCCATCAGGACCAGCCGGTGAGCAGCGTGCTCAGCTTCTGCTTCCGCGACGAGGTGCTGCCCTATTACGGTGGCGGCATGCCCGCGGCCCGGGAACTGGCCGGATTCGATTTTCTCTATTGGGAAGTCATGCGCCACGCCTGCGCCACCGGTTATCGGTGCTTCGACTACGGTCGCAGCAAGCGGGGCACCGGCTCCTTCAGCTTCAAGAAGAACTGGGGCTTCCAGCCCCGGCCGCTCTACTACGAGTACCATCTGGTGAAGGCGGACGCCATCCCCGAGATCAACCCCCTGAATCCCAAGTACCGCCTCTTCATCGAGGCCTGGAAACGCCTGCCCACACCGGTGGCCAACCTCATCGGTCCCCGTCTCTCCCGAGGCCTGGGATGAACGACACCACACGCCCGGCGCTGCTCTATCTGGTCCACCGGATCCCGTACCCGCCCAACAAGGGGGACAAGATCCGGTCATTCAACCTACTCAAGCATCTGGCGGGCCGCTACCGCATCCACTTGGGTGCTTTCGTGGACGATCCCCACGACTGGCGCTACCAAGAAGACGTCACCCGCCTGTGCGAGAGCACTTGCCTGCTGCCGTTGCGGCCGCCGCTGGCCAAGCTCGCGAGCCTGCGGGGGTTCATGGACGGACGCCCCCTGTCGGAGCCTTACTACGACAGCCGGCCCATGCGGCAATGGGTGCGCCGGATCCTGGATCAGGGCGTGGGACGGGTCCTGGTCTTCTCGTCCGCCATGGCCCAGTACCTGCGGCCGGAGGACCATGCCGGTCGCCGGGTGGTGGTGGATTTCGTCGATGTGGACTCCGATAAGTGGCGCCAGTACGCCGCTTCCCACCGTTTTCCCATGAACCGGATCTACGCCCGGGAATCTCGGTACCTACTGGACTTCGAGCGGCGCGTTGCGTCCCTGGCGGATGCAGGTGCCTTCGTCAGTGAGCAGGAAGCCGCCCTGTTCAGGACACTGGCCCCGGAATCGGCCGGTCGTGTCCATGCCATCGACAACGGCGTGGACGTGGATTATTTCAGCCCGGCGCGTGAGTATCCCCGCCCGTACGGCGTGGGTGAGCAGCATCTGGTCTTCACCGGCGCCATGGACTACTGGGCCAACGTGGATGCGGTGTGCTGGTTTGCCCGGGAGGTCTTCCCCCTGGTGCGGCTGGAACATGGCGATGCCCGTTTCACCATTGTCGGCGCGAGGCCGGCCAGGGAAGTCAAGCAACTGGAGCAGATCGACGGCATCCAGGTCACAGGCGCGGTCAAGGATGTCCGTCCCTACCTGGCCCATGCGGAGGCGGCGGTGGCACCGCTGCGGATTGCCCGCGGGATCCAGAACAAGGTGCTGGAGGCCATGGCCATGGGCAAGCCCGTGCTGGTGACCCCTCAGGCCCTGGATGGACTGCGCGCCTGCCAGGGGCTGGAGTGGCCGGTGAGCGAGGACCCGGTCACCCTGGCCAGGATGGCCTGCGATGTCCTGTCCGGCGCCCTGTCCCCGGAACCGGGGCGGCTGGGGCGGGCCTGTGTCTGTGAACATTACAGCTGGGCCGAGCACATGGAGCGGTTCGTGACCTTGTTGGAGTCGCCATGACCACCAGTATTTCAACATCGGCTGAAAACACATCAGCAGCATCAGCGGCATCGGCAGCCCCCCGGACTCCGGACCTGTCATGGCCCCTGGCCCTGGGGCTCCTGGTCGCAGGCATGGGAGCCATGGTGCTCCTCTACTGGCCCAGCGTGCAGAAGTTGGTGCATATCTGGCTCAACTCGGATACCTATGCCCACGGCATGGTCATCCTGCCCATCAGCCTGTTCCTGGCCTGGCGCATGCGCCACCAACTGGCCGCGCTGACCCCGCGCCCCAGCTACCTGGGCATCCTGCTCATCGCCGCCCTGGGGCTGGGCTGGACCTTGGCTCGAGCCGCCGATGTCACCGTGGTCCAGACCTTCGTCGTGGTCGCCATGGTGCCCACCCTGGTCATCACCGTTCTGGGACTGGGCATCTCCCGGGCGCTGACGTTTCCCCTGGCCTATATCTTTTTCGCCTGGCCGGTGGGGAGCTTCCTGGTCCCCATCCTGCAGGACTACACCGCCTGGTTCACCGTGCTCATGCTGCGTCTGACGGGGCTGCCGGTCTACGCGGAAGGTTATTACATCAGCATTCCCGCCGGGGATTTCGTGGTGGCCGAGGTCTGCAGCGGCATCCGCTATCTCATCGCCTCGGTCGCCCTCGGGCTGGTCTATGCCTATCTGATCTACCGCAGCCTCTGGCGGCGGCTGGTGTTCACGGCCTTTGCCATCGTCATTCCCATCGTGGCCAATGGCCTGCGGGCCTACGGCATCATCATGATCGCTCACTGGACCGACATGGAGCACGCCGTGGGAGTGGACCACCTGATCTACGGGTGGCTGTTCTTCGGCGTGGTGATGTTCCTGCTGTTCTGGGTGGGCAGCCTGTTCCGGGAGGATGATCTCCCGCAGCCTGAGGACCAGCGCCGGGCAATGATGAAGGATGAGATGTCACCCTCCAAGGCAGCCGCCTCTCCCGTGTTCCTGCCCCTGACCCTGGCGGCCGTGGTGCTGGTCATGGCGCCCCTGGCCGAACTGGGGATCAACCAGCGCATGGCGGCCTTGGCCGGTGACCGTTATCCGGCGGCGCCCCAGGTCATGGGCTGGACCGCGCCCCGGCAGGATGAGACGCCCGCCTGGCAGCCCCGGTTTGCCGAGCCGGATTATCAATCCCAGCATGCCTACCGGTCTGAAAACGGGCATGAGCTGGCCCTGCATCTATCCCACTATCATCACAGCCAGGCCGGTACGGAACTCGTCACCTACGGTAATCTGATCTACGATGAAGTGACATGGCGCCGGGTCTCCGAGTCTGGGCGCAGCGTGACCCTGCCTGACGGTGAGCAACACGGGGTTCGCGAAACGATCCTGCGTGGTCCCGGAGATCGCGGGCGCATCGTCTGGCACTGGTACCAGGTGGCAGATCGTCCCACCGCCCGCCCCATTGAGGTGAAGCTCTTGGAGGCCTGGGCCCGGCTCAGTGGCCATCGGGACGGCTCGCTGTTGGTGGCTGTGACCACGGAGTTCCAGCTCACTCCCGACGAGGGGCGTGTCGTATTGCAGGAATTTCTCACCCGCATGCCCGGACTGATTGACGTGGAATACCGGCCGGAGTCAGGCTCATGACCAACGGCCCGCGGGGTACACCACCGCTGGTGGCCCACATCATTCATCGTCTGGACGTGGGCGGCATGGAGAACGGTCTGGTCAACCTGATCAACCACATGCCTGCGGACCGCTACCGCCATGCCATCGTGTGCATGACGGACTACACCGATTTCAGTCGCCGCATTCGCCGCGACGACGTGACGCTGCATGCCCTGCACAAGCAGGAGGGCAAGGACCTCAAGGTCCACGGCCGGCTCTGGCGTTTGCTGCGCCGACTGCGGCCGGACATTGTCCATACCCGCAACATGGCCACCCTGGAGACCCAGGCCATTGCCGCCCTGGCGGGGGTGAGGCGGCGTGTCCATGGCGAGCATGGCTGGGACATCGGTGATCTGGACGGCTCCCGGGCCAAAACCCGGCACCTGCGCCGTGTGTTCCGGCCCCTGGTGGGCCAGTACATTGCCCTGTCCCGGCACCAGCTGGATTACCTGTCACGGCAGATCAGCGTGGCCCCGGCCCGCCTGAACCATATCTGCAACGGGGTGGATGTTGTCCGTTTTTCACCCCGGGACAAGGCCCAGGCCCGCTCCATCCTGCCGGAGGGATTCGCGCCCCCGGAGGCTGTTGTCATCGGCGCTGTCATGCGGATGCAGGCGGTCAAGGCCCCGGATATCCTGGTGGAGGCCGTGCTTGCCCTGCTGAGGCGGGATGAAGGGCTGAAGCGCAGGCTGCGTCTGGTGATGATCGGAGACGGCCCCCTACGGGAGGGGCTGCAGGCCCGTCTGCGGGAAGCCGGTGTTGCCGACCTGGCCTGGCTGCCCGGCAACCGTGACGACATTCCCGACCTGATGGCGACGATGGACCTGTGCGTGGTGCCTTCCCTGGCGGAAGGCATTTGCAACACCGTATTGGAGGCCATGGCCACCGGTCTGCCGGTGATCGGCACCGCGGTGGGGGGCAATCCCGACCTGATCGAGCCGGGCCGGACCGGCACCCTGATCCCCGCCGGTGATCCCGATGCCCTGGCCGACGCCCTGAGCGGCTATCTGGACGACATGGCCCTGGCCCGGACCCACGGCGGCACCGCCCGGGAGCGGGCGCAGCAGCGCTACAGCCTGGAAGCCATGGTGCAGGGCTACCTGAACGTCTATGACAGACTCTCCAAGAGATAAAAAACATGTGCGGCATCACAGGGATCTTCGACATCCAGGGCCAGGCCCCCATCGACCGGGGACTGCTGGAACGCATGAACCAGACCCAGTTCCACCGAGGCCCCGATGAAGGCGGCGTCCACCTGGAACCCGGGGTCGGGCTGGCCCACCGCCGACTGTCCATCATCGACCTCTCCAGCGGCCAGCAGCCCCTGTTCAACGAAGACGATACCGTGGCCGTCACCTACAACGGTGAGATATACAACTTCCCGGCACTGACCCAAACCCTCAAGGCCGCCGGACACACCTTCCGCACCCATTGCGACACCGAAGTCATTGTCCACGCCTGGGAAGAATGGGGCGAAGACTGCGTGCGTCACTTCCGCGGCATGTTCGCCTTCGCCGTCTGGGACCGCAACCGCCAAAGCCTGTTCCTGGCCCGGGACCGCCTGGGCATCAAGCCCGTCTACTACGCCCATCTGCCCAATGGGCAGTGCATTTTCGCCTCCGAACTCAAGGCCCTGATGGTCCACCCGGATCTGCCCCGGTCGCTGGACCCCCGGGCGGTGGACGAATATTTCGCCTATGGCTACGTGCCCGAGCCGCGCACCATCTACCAGGGCGTACACAAGCTGCCCCCCGGCCACACCCTGCTGCTGCAGCGGGGCCGCACACCGGGGGAGCCGCGGGAATACTGGGATGTGCCGTTCCAGCCCCATGCCCCCATGGGTGAGGCCCAGGCGATGGAGGAACTGGTGGAACGCCTGCGCGAAGCGGTACGTATCCGCCTGGTGGCCGAGGTACCCCTGGGGGCCTTCCTGTCCGGCGGCGTGGACTCCAGCGCCGTGGTGGCCATGATGGCGGGGCTGATGGACGACCCGGTCAAGACCTGCTCCATCGGCTTCAGCGACCCCCGCTACGACGAGTCCGCCCATGCCGCCCAGGTGGCCGAGCGCTATCACACCAGCCACCGGCAGCGGCAGGTGGACCCGGACGACTTCAGCCTGTTGGACCGGCTGGCGGATCTCTACGACGAACCTTTTGCCGACAGCTCGGCCCTGCCCACTTACCGGGTCTGCGAACTGGCCCGACAGGATGTCACCGTGGCCCTGTCGGGGGACGGCGGGGATGAGACCCTGGCCGGCTATCGGCGCTATCGGTTCCATCTACAGGAGGAGCGGGTGCGCAATCATCTGCCCCTGGGGTTGCGGCGTCCCCTGTTCGGCACCCTGGGACGGATATATCCCAAGCTGGACCAGGCCCCGCGGATGTTCCGCGCCCGCGCCACCTTTCAGGCCCTGGCCCGAGACGCGGTGGAGGGGTATTTCAACAACATCGCCGTCATTCGTGACGAGCAGCGCCTGAAGCTCTACAGCCCCGCCTTCCGGCGGCAGCTGAAGGGACACACGGCGGTGGACGTGCTGCGCCGCCACGCCGCCCGTGCCCCGGTGGAAGATCCCCTGTCCCTGGTTCAGTACCTGGACATGAAGACCTATTTGCCCGGCGACATCCTTACCAAGGTGGACCGAGCCAGCATGGCCCATGCTCTGGAGGTACGGGTGCCCATCCTGGATCATCCCCTGGTGGAATGGATCTCGGGCCTGCCGCCGTCGCTCAAGCTCCGGGGTGGGGAAGGGAAGTACCTGTTGAAGAAGGCCATGGAGCCGCACCTGCCCAACGATATCCTGTACCGGCGCAAGCAGGGCTTTGCCGTGCCCCTGGACCAGTGGTTCCGCGGTCCCCTGAAACAGCGCCTGCAGGACACCATCCTCGGCGACCGGTTGCAGGATGCCGGCCTTTTTGAGATGAGCACCCTCCGGCATCTGGTGGATGCCCATGTGAGCGGGCGCCGGGATTACAGTGCCCCCCTGTGGTCCCTGTTCATGTTCGAGGCGTTTTTGCGGCGCAACGAGGGCTGAGCGTCACCGTCCCCTTCCGTCATTCCCGCCCTTTTCCGTCACTCGCCCTTTCTTCCGTCACTCCCGCCTTCCTCCGTCACTCCCGCGAACGCGGGAGTCCATGCCCCCCCCATCCTTGACTGGATTCCCGCGTTCGCGGGAATGACGGGGGCCGTGAATGGATTCCCGCGTTCGCGGGAATGACGAGACTGGCCCATTACCGTCACTCCCGCCCTTTCTTCCGTCACTCCCTTTCTTTCCTTCCGTCACTCCCGCGAAAGCGGGAGTCCAGGCTTTTTAAGCCGAGATACGATCGTCGATCAGCTCCCGCAGCATCTGCGCGCCGTTGCGGATCATCTCTTCCGTGGTCACCCAGTTCACACAGGCGTCGGTGATAGAACAGCCGTAGCGCAGCCGGGTGCGATCCGCGGTCAGCGGCTGATTGCCCGCCTCCAAGAAGCTTTCGACCATCAGCCCCACGATGGAACGGTTACCCTCCCGAATCTGGTGCAACACGTCCTTCATTACCAGAGGCTGCAGTTCCGGGTTCTTGGAGGAATTGGCGTGGGAGCAGTCCACCACGATATTCCGGGGGATTCCCGCCTTTTCCAGGGCCTGCTCAGCCAGGGCCACGGAGACGGTGTCATAGTTAGGTTGCCCGTTGCCGCCGCGCAGCACCAGATGCCCGTAACGGTTGCCCCGGGTGCGCAGGATCACCGACTGCCCGTCATTGCCGATGCCCAGGAAACTGTGGGGACTGCCGGCTGACAGTATGGCGTTGATCGCCACGCTCAGGTCCCCGTCGGTGCCGTTCTTGAAGCCCACGGGGGTGGACAGGCCCGAGGACATCTCCCGGTGGGTCTGGGATTCCGCCGTGCGGGCGCCGATGGCCGTCCAGGCGATCAGATCGCCGTAGTACTGGGGCGCAATGGGGTCCAGGGCCTCGGTGGCCGCCGGCAGGCCCAGCTCATTGATGTCCATCAGGAAGCGCCGTGCCTTGGCCATCCCCTCATCGATCCGGAAGGTGTCATCCAGGTAGGGATCGTTGATGAATCCCTTCCAGCCCACGGCGGTGCGGGGCTTTTCGAAATAGACCCGCATCACCAGCAGCATGACATCCGATACCTCGTCCGCCAGCGCCTTCAGGCGCCGCGCATAGTCCATGCCAGCCTCGGGATCGTGGATGGAGCAGGGACCCACCACCACGAACAGGCGCGGGTCCCGGTGATCCAGGATATCGCACAGGGTCTTGCGCCCGGTGAGGACGGTGCGGGCCGCGGCATCGGACAGGGGGAACTGTGCCTTGATCTCCCGGGGGGAGGGCATGTAGTCCATGGCGGCGATGTTGAGGTTTTCGGTCTGAGCTGTGGTCATGCGGATAATCCGGCGTAAAAGGGTGACAATCTTGACAGTCTAACGCGAAAATGCATTGCATTGTGCAATGCGGTTTCAAGCCTCAAACTATCAGCCCGCCCAGAATTTTCCCGAAGATTTCATGCCCCGCCCAAAATTCGAAGAACAATGGCGTCAGCGCTTCATTCAGCGCGGTACGGTCTGTCAGGATGACGCCGACATCGCCGGCTGGACGCGGTCCGGGCTGGAGGCCCGGCTGAGAAACTTTCAGCGCCTCTGGCCAGGGGATGTGCCGGGGGCCCTGTGGCTGGACGTGGGTTGCGGGGCCGGCAGTTATACCCGTTATCTGGCCGGGCAGGGCGTCAGTCCCATCGGCATGGACTATTCCCTGCCCTCGGTACAAAAGGCCCGGGAACGCAGTCCGGTGGCGATGACCTGGGCCGTGGGGGATGTGACGCAGCTTGCGATCCGTCCCGCTTCCCTGGACGGTGTCCTGTGCTTTGGTGTGATGCAGGCCCTGTCACGGCCGGAGCAGGCGGTGCGGGAGCTGGTGCATGCCACCCGACCGGGTGGACAGGTCTGGATAGACGCTCTGAACCGTGACTGCCTGACCACCCGGATCCGGTGTCTGGTGGCCCGATTGACGGGGCGTGCACCGGGTCTTCGGTACGACCGGGTCGGTGATCTTGTCGCTTGGTTGGAACGGGAAGGGGCCACGGAGGTGCGGGTGCACTGGATCCCCATCCTGCCGGGGCGTCTGCAGCGGTATCAGTCGTTGCTGGAAAGGCCCTGGATGCGGCGGCTGATCCGGGCCGTTCCGGGGTTGGGCAGCCTGCTCAGCCACGCCATCCTGGTGTCCGCCAAACGTTCCCCTCATCCCCGGCCCTTCTCCCCCGAGGGGAGAAGGGGGTAAGACCAGTTCCCAATCCGTGGGGGAAGGTAAGCCCCTCTCCCCTTGCGGGAGAGGGGTTGGGGTGAGGGGAGAGCCTTGCTACGACGGGCAAGGATCAGATGGCGCGTCTGCGCCGCAGGAAGCCCATTGCGCCAAGCAGGCCGGCACCGAACAGGGCCAGCATGCCGGGTTCGGGAACGGCGGTGACAGGGGTGCCGTTATCCGCCGGTTCGTTGGACGGGCCGGAGGCAGTGCCGGTGGACGGTGGGTTGGCAGAAGCGCTTGTCACCGTCGGGGTCACGTACTGCCAGCCCTGACCGTGGAAATTCGTCAGGTTGTTGAAACCGAGCTGGACATGGTTGCCGTTCAGGTCCCCGATGAGCATCTCGCTGTGCCAGACGAGGTCTGACTGCTTGGTGTCGTAGCCGTTCAAACCGAATTTGGCCCAACTCCATTCATTATCATGCCTGGCGTAAGAAAGCGTCCCGGTCACACTGTATGCTCCGATCCACGCCTCATAGGGGGCTTCATCAACCACCAGATTGATCGTGATGTCGGTGGAAAAGCTCTTAGGGCCATAATTCTGGCCCAAGCAGAGTCCCAAAATAGAGATATAACATGTAGACCCGCTATCTGCCGCGCTGACCTTGAAAAGGCTCTCCAGACCACTGATCTCTTTGGTTTCCGTGTTCACAGTGAATGTATTATTCCACCCCAGATCCGAGAAACTGAGGCGATTCGGTGCTGTGAGATTGGAGTTGGACAGCGTCACCCCGGAGCCTTCCCCCGGCGTCAAGGTAATGACCGCAGCCTGAGCCGTGCCCACCAGGACGCCGGCGCCGACCAGCAGTGCCGTGACCAGGTGCTTCAGTGTGTTGTTCTTCTTGTGGGATGTGTTCATCGAAATCGTATCCTTCACGAAAAACGCGCGGTGAAAACTGCATGCCAATCAATAACGCACTAATCGTGCCATAAGTGATGTAATGGCCTCCGGATGCGATTTTATGCGGAATGCTTCAAGCTTTTAGTCTTGATATTGTAAAGAAATCCGACGTTTCTGCCTGTCAGGATAGAAAGACCCCATGATGCGGCTTTTCAAGGCAGAAAATGGCTAATAAACCGCGCCCAGCCCCCAGGCCTGCCCTCGTTTTTGGGGGGCCATGCGGAGGCCGGACGATGAAGGCGGGGGTGGTGTCGGAATTTTTTACACTCAAGGCCGGCGTCCGGCCAGCCACAGCTCCAGCACCATCAGCACCCACACCAGCTCCCCGTAATAGGCGGCGTGCTTGTCCCGGTGCAGGCGGATCAGCTCATCGATGAACTCGGGCCGGATGATGTCCCGCCCCTTGAGGCGGGTCAATGCATCCAGGGCCAGATCCCGCAGGGGCGGGTGGTCCCGTAGCCAGATGCCGAAAGGCAGGCCGAAACCATGCTTCTTCTTGTGAATGATGGCCTCCGGCAGAAAATCCCTGCAGGCCTGCTTGTAGAACCACCGCAACTGGTTGCCCTTGAGCTTCTGCGCCGACGGAATCCGGTTGGAGAGCATCATCAGGTCTTCGGCCAGCATCGGATAGGCCACCTCCACCCCGGCCAGCCGGCAGGCGGTATTCACCTTCACCAGATCATTGTCGTGCAGGGTGAAATGCCAGTCCAGATACAGCATGCGGTTGAGCAGGGAAGCGCCTTCCGGCGCCGCAAACAGGCCCCGCTTCAGATCCCTGGGGGCGTGCAGGTCCACCGTGTCGATGAACCCCGCCGCGAAGACCTCCCGAGGATCGTGACGCTCCAGAAAGGCATAGGTGTCCATCCGGTCCGGCAGCGGAATGCGTGCTTGGCTGACATAGCTGTGGGCCTTGCGCAGCAGCGGCAGAGGCGCCAGCGGGGCCGTGCCCGCGATCAGCGTCTGTCTGGCCCAGCTGGGTAGGCGGTTGAAATGCTCGAACACCCCCTGCTTGGCATAGCGCTCGTTGCCGGCAAACAGCTCATCCCCGCCGTCACCGGCCAGCAGCAGGTCCACCCCTTCCTCGCGAGCCTTGCGGGCGCACAGGAACGCCGGCAGGACGGAAGAATTGCCGAATGGCTCATCGCAGGCGGCCGCCACGTGAGGCAGCCAAGTGGTGATGTCGTCCGGCGTGACGTAATACTCATGCCCGACGGCCCCGAAATGGCCACGGGCAAGCCGGGCATATTCCATCTCGTCGTAACCGGGCACATCAAAACCGATGGAATAGGCATGGGCCTCGTCGCTCACCCTGGCCAGCATCCCGGTGACGGTGGAGCTGTCCAGGCCGCCGCTCAAAAATGCGGCAGTGCGCGGCGCCTCCGGCGCTGCGGCGGCATCACGCACCGCCTGCTCGATGATCGCCAGCATCTCACGTCCCGACCCGGCCACATCCACGGGAGTTTCCTCAAAGCGGGGCAGCCAGTAGGGGTGCACCCGATGCGTCCCGCGCTCCCACTCCAGCACGTGCCCGCCGGGCAGCTTGCGGATGCCCTGGTAGATGCTGCGGGGGCTGGGGATGAAATGACAGTACACATAGTCGTGGATCGCCTGGGCATCCAGATCGCCGCCCAGCCCCGCCTCCACCAGTGGGGCCAGGGCGGTGCAGAAGCTCAGCCCGGTGCCGTCCTGGGCGTAATAGAGCTGCCGGATGCCGATCTTGTCCACTGCCAGCAGGCCGCGCCTGTGTTCCGGTTCCAGGATCGCCAGCGCGAACGCTCCCTTGAGCGAGGTCAGGGCCGCCGTGCCCTGCCGGCGGTAATCCCGGGCCAGCGCTTGCAGGACGGCATCCACGCTGGTAGCGTCGCCATGATGCACCCGGCCTGTCAGGGCCAGGATCAGCCCATCGGTTTGCAGCACTCCCCCTCCGGTACCGGCACAAAAGGCCGGACCCTGACTGGCAAGGGCGCCGCCCTCCAGTCCCCGGGGCAGTGCGGAACGGATCACGGCGTCGATGTCGGCAGTCGTGGTCAGCGCCCCTGCAATGCCCTGGGCTGGATGCACGTCGTGCAGGTTGGGGGAGTCGGTCATGGCGGGTGCATAATGGGGCATGAGCAATCATGGTAATCCGAACCACCGGGATGGACCAGCATGAGAATCGCGATCTTTGGGATGGGGTACGTGGGGGCGGTCTCGGCCGCGTGTCTGGCAAGGGATGGCCATGAGGTCGTCGGGGTCGACATCGACCCGCACAAGCTGGATCTGTTGCGCCGTGGGCATTCCCCCATCGTGGAGGAAGGCATCCAGGAACTGACCGCCCAGGTGGTGCAGGCGGGACGCCTGACGGTCACCGATGACGTGAGCGAAGCCATCCGCCGCTCCGAGGTGTCCTTCATCTGTGTCGGCACCCCCTCCAGCCGCAACGGCAGCCAGGATCTTGCCGCCGTGCGCAACGTGGCCCGGCAGATCGGCGAGGCCCTGGCCTTGACGGACCACTATCACACCGTGGTGCTACGCTCCACCGTCAAGCCCGGCACCACCCTGGAACTGGTGGGGCCGACGCTGGAATCCGCGTCCGGCAAGCGGGTGGGGGAGGGCTTCGGCCTGGCCTTCCAGCCGGAGTTCCTGCGGGAAGGCTCCTCCATCAAGGACTACGACCATCCCCCCTTCACCGTGGTGGGCACCGATTCCGAGCGGACCCTGGACCAGGTGAAACCCATCTTCGAACACCTGCCCTGTGAGTTCGTGGGTACCGGGATCGGCACGGCGGAAATGGTCAAGTACGCCTGCAATGCCTTCCACGCCCTCAAGATCGTCTTCGCCAACGAGGTGGGCCGCCTGTCCCAGTCCCTGGGGCTTGACTCCCGCGAGGTGATGGAACTGGTCACCCGGGATCGTCAGCTCAACATCTCCCCGGCTTACCTGCGCCCCGGCTTCGCCTTCGGCGGCTCCTGCCTGCCCAAGGATTTGCGGGCCGTCCTCTACATGGCTAAGGAGCAGGACACCGAACTGCCCATGCTCGGCAGCCTCATTCCCAGCAACCAGCAGCAGATCGACCATGCGGTGGATTTTGTCCTCGACAGCGGCAAGCGGCGGATCGGCCTGATCGGTCTGAGCTTCAAGAGCGGCACCGACGACATGCGGGAAAGCCCCCTGGTGGAACTGGCGGAGCGTCTGATCGGCAAGGGCATGGATCTGAAGATCCACGACCCCAACGTGCAGCTGTCCCGGGTCATCGGCGCCAACCGGCGCTACATCGAGGAGACACTGCCCCATATCGCCTCCCTGCTGATGGAAGACTGCCGTGCCCTCATCGAGCACTCGGAAGTGATCGTCCTGGGGTTGAGTGATGCCCCGCTGGTGGCACAGCTGCTGGCCCACGCCGGTCCGGAACAGCAGGTGCTGGATCTGGTGGGGCTCAAGGACCGCGGCGCCCTCAAGGCCGCCTATCAGGGGATCTGCTGGTGAGCAAGCGCCCGTCCCTGGTCTTTGTGTCACCCCGGTTTCTGTTTCCCACCGACGAAGGCGGCAAGATCCGCACCACCCAGATCCTCCGGGGCATGAAGGGCGGGCGGTTTCACATCACCCTCATGTCGCCGGCCACGCCCGAGCAGACGGCCCGACATCGGGAAGAGATAGAAGCGGTCTGCGACCGCTTCATCGCCTGGCCGGCCCGCACCGGTGGGCCGTTGCACAGGATCACCCGGCTGCGCCATTTGCTGTCTTTCAAGCCCTTCTCGGTAGCCGCCGGCGTGAATCCCGTCGCCCGCCGACGGGTGCGTGAACAACTTCAGCAGGGTGCCCAGGTGGCCGTGTTCGATTTCATCCACGCCGCCACCCTGGCCCCCCTCCACGGCCTGTGCCCCACCGTGATGTTCACCCACAACGTGGAGGCGGAGATTTTTCGCCGTCATGCCGAGGTGGCCGGCCATCCCTTGAAACGCTACGTCTGGCGGGGCCAGCATCGCAAGATGGCTCGTTTCGAAGCCCGGGAACTGCCCCGTTTCGATACCGTGGTGGCAGTCTCGGAACGGGATGCCGAGGCGTTCCGGGCCATGCCTCGGAACCGTCGGGTGGAGGCCATCCCCACCGGCGTGGATCTGGACTTCTTTGCCTACCGGCCGCCCGGCGACGGGGACCACCTGATCTTCACCGGTGCCATGGACTGGCAGGCCAACATCGACGGCATCCGCTTTTTCATGGACGAGGTCTGGCCCTTGCTGGTGCAGCGTCGCCCCGGTGCGCGCATGACCGTGGTGGGACGCAGGCCCCATCCGGAACTGGTGGAGCAGGCGGCCCGGCGCAACCTGCCCTGGACCTTCACCGGCTTTGTGGATGACATCCGCCCCCATGTGTACGGCGGTGCGGCCTATGTGATCCCCCTGCGGGTGGGGGGCGGCACCCGCATCAAGGCCTACGAGGCCATGGCCAGGGGCCTGCCGGTGGTTTCCACCGGGCTGGGGGTGGAAGGCCTGCCGCTTACCGACGGCGAGCAGTTTTTGCAGGCGGATACCCCGGAGGCCATGGCCCAGGCCCTGGACCGGCTCCTGTCGGATTCGGCCCTGCGGTTGCGGCTGTCACAGGCTGCCCGTCGCCATGTGGAAGATCACTGCTCCTCCCGGGCGGTAGCCCGGTGTTTTGAGGATATCTGCCTCAGGACCATGAACGGGCAAGGGTAGGGGGTGTTCCATGCATGAAGGGTTCGTTCGCTCGGTAGTGTTCCCCCTCCATGAACGCCTTCGGGGACGCGGCACTGCCGCCTGTTATGCCTCGCTGAGGGGCAGTGAACGCCTGTCTCCGGATGCCCTCAAGGCCCTGCAGGACCGCAAGCTGCAAAGGCTCATGACCCATTGCTGGCACCATGTGCCCTTCTACCGCCGGCGCTTCGAGGCGCTGGGGGTGTCCCATCCGGAAGAACTGGGCCGGGAGGTCCTGACCCGGCTGCCCCTGCTGGAGAGGGCCGATGTGCGCGAATACCTGGACGATCTGACGGCCGATGACCACCGGGATCGGCTGATTCGCCATACCACCGGCGGCTCCACCGGCCAGCCCCTGGTGTTCTACACCGATCCCATCAAGGAATCCTGGCACAATGCCGCCAAGTTGCGGGGCCGGGCCTGGTTCGGCATCGAGCCCGGGAGCCGTCAGGTGGATTACTGGGGGTCCCCGGTGGAGCTGAGCAAGCAGGACGCCTTGCGCCGCTTCAAGGACCGCCGGTTTCTCAATCAGGTGGTGATCTCCGGGCTGGACCTGCGTGACGAGGCCCTGGCCCGGGGCGCGGAGCAACTGCGCCGTTTCCGTCCTCGACTGGTCTACGGCTACCCCACCGTGCTCTACCATGTGGCCCTTTACATGGAACGCCACCCACAAGCCTTCGGCGGCTGGCGCCCCGAACTGGTGACCTGCACCTCCGAAGTCCTCTATCCCAACCAGCGGGACAAGATGCTGGAGGTCTTCCAGTGTCCGGTGGGCAACGAATACGGTTCCCGTGACGGCGGACATCTGGCCCACGAATGCCCCGCCGGGCGCTTGCACATCGCCGCCGAGCATGTACTGCTGGAGGTGGATGAGCCCGATGCACAGGGCGTGGGTGACCTGGTGGTGACCAACCTGGACGGCCACGGCATGCCCCTGTTGCGCTACCGCCTCGGTGATCGAGTGGCGTTGGAGGCGGAGCCCTGTCCCTGCGGACTCACCCTGCCCACCCTGGGGCAGGTCATGGGGCGCATGACGGATTTCATCGTGGCTCGGGACGGCAGTCTGATCCACAGTGCCGCCCTGGTGGGCATCCTGCGGGAACTGCCGGATCTCAAGCAGTTCCGCATCATCCAGCGTCGAGACCTGTCCATCGAGATCCTGCTGGTGCGTGATGCCCCGTTCCCCCAGGCCCTGTTGGATGAGGTGTGTCGCGGGATGCAGGGCATGATGGGCACGGATCTTCCCGTCACCTTCTCGTTTCCCGACCACATCCCGCCGGGGAAGTCCGGGAAGTACGTCACCCTGATTTCGGAAGCCTACGCATCTCGCCCATGAACATACCTGAACCGACCTGGCGCATCGGTCTGGTGGGGCCGTTGCCACCCCCTCCCGGCGGCATTGCCAACCAGACCCGGCAGTTGGCCCGTCTGCTGCAGGAGGATCATCTGGTGGTGAAACTGGTGCAGATGAACGCGCCCTATCACCCCGGCTGGATTGAACGCATCCGCGGCGTGCGCGCCTTGTTTCGTCTTGTCCCCTATGTGGCATCCCTGTGGCGGCTGTGCGACCGAATCAGTGTCATGCACGTCATGGCCAACTCCGGTTGGTCCTGGCATCTGTTCGCGGCCCCCGCCATCTGGATCGGGCGTATCCGGGGGGTGCCGGTGGTCGTCAATTACCGGGGCGGTGGGGCGGAAGCCTTCTTCGAGCAGTCCTGGCGCTGGATACGCCCCACCATGTCGCGGGCGTCGCGCATCATCGTTCCCTCCGGCTTTCTGCGGGATGTCTTTGGCCGTTTCCATGCCGAGGCGGTGGTGGTCCCCAATGTGATCGACCTTTCAAAATTTGCCCCGCATCGATCCTATGTCCCCTGTACCCCTGGAGCGGGGGGAGGGGGGCCGCACCTCATCGTGACCCGTAACCTGGAAGACATCTACGACAACGCCACGGCCATCCGTGCCCTGGCCCTGATCCGGGAACATCACCCCGAGGCGCGAATGACCATCGCCGGTGACGGACCGGAGCGCCCCGCTCTGGAGGCCCTGGTGCAATCACTGCAACTGACGCCGTGGGTCACGTTTGCCGGCCGCCTGGAAGTTGGCCTGCTGCCGGACCTGTATCGCAGCGCCGACATCATGCTCAATCCCAGTCTGATCGATAACACCCCCAACTCCATTCTGGAAGCCTTGGCCAGTGGGGTTCCCGTCGTCAGTACCCATGTGGGGGGCGTACCCTATCTGGTGGAGGATGGCGGCACCGCCCTGCTGGTGCCTCCGGGTGAACCCCGGGCCATGGCCGAGGCCGTATGCCGACTCATGGATTCCCCTGAACTGGTGTCACGGCTGCGCCGCAACGGTCTGGAGGCGGTGGGTGGCTTTCAATGGGAGCAGGTACGCCAGGTGTTATATGGCGTTTATCGGGAGGCGATGGCGCCATGACACATGGCAAGGCAAGCATTTCCGGTATGTCCCGCAACTTGCTGACTCCGGAGCCCAGTAGTCGACTGGATCGCGGCCTGGTGGATCTGGCCGGAAGGCTGTTGCCCAGGATCTGCAAGGGCGGTGTAAAGGGGCGCCTGTCCATTCTCATCTTCCATCAGGTCCTTTCCGAGCCGGACCCCTTCAGACCGGAAGCACTGGATGCCGAAACCTTTCACTGGCAGATTGCCTTGCTGGCGGAACACTTCAACCTCTTGAGTCTGCCGGAGGCCATGGAGAGACTGCGCCAGGGTACGCTCCCCCCAAAGGCAGCCTGCGTGACCTTTGACGACGGTTACGCGGACAATGCCAACGTGGCTTTGCCCATTCTGCTGAAGCATCGCGTTCCCGCCACGTTTTTCATCTCCACCGGCTATCTGGATGGTGGGCGGATGTGGCATGACACGGTGATCGAGGCCATGCGCCTGATGGAAACCGACCTGCTGGATCTGAGTGACAGTCTGGGCCAGCGGTTCCTGAGCGGGACGATCCATGAAAAGCGTCGTTCCACCCGCCGACTCATTGCCCTGTTGAAAAACCTGGACCCTTCCGACCGTGATGCACTGATAGACCAAATCATCGAGCCTGTATCGAGCGTCTTGCCCACGGATCTGATGATGACTTCCGAGCAGGTTCGGATGATGCATAAATCCGGCATGACCATGGGCTGTCATACGGTGACCCATCCCATCTTCACTACCGTCCGCATGGACACCGTGCGGCAGGAAATCCAGCAGGGACGGGCCGAGCTGGAGTCCCTGCTGGACGAGCCGGTGACCCTGTTCGCTTATCCCAACGGACGCCCGTTTGATGACTATCAGGCCGAACATGTCAGGCTGGTGCGCGATCTGGGTTTCGAGGCCGCCTTCAGCACCGCCAGAGGGGTGGCCACGCAGGATACTGATGACTGGCAACTACCCCGTTTTACACCCTGGGACCGCATCCCTTCCCGCTTCATGGCGCGCCTGTTATTCAACGGTTTTCATACGGCCTCGACCCGTGTCCCCTTGCCATGATTCGCCCTGGTTTTGTCGGTAAGGCTTACACGTTTTTTGGTGATCGGATTCCCCTTTTTTTAACTGGTTGATTTTAAATCTTAAATAATTCTGGTGTGATTATTGCAAAAAGTTCCAGGCGCAATTAATTCAGCCAGGGGATTGCAATGAAAACACTAAAATCGGCGTGGATTGCCGGCGGCATGGTTGGGCTGCTGGCGATGGGGATGAGCAGTATTGCTTCGGCGTCGTTGATCGTTGATCGCGGACTCCCCAATTCAAACCTTAATAGCGCTGCCGGTCCGGATCGAAGCAACGTGGCTTGGGATTTCGGCAGTGAAGCCGATGGAACCGGCGATGCATGGATTGCCGGTGATGATTTCACCCTGCCTTGCCTGTCCTGTCAGCCCAAGCACACCGACTACTGGAATATTTACCGGATCACCGTCTGGGCCATTGCAGGAGGGTATGTGTCCGATTTCCAACTGGGTGATCGTTACCAGACCATTTCCCTGTTCCTGGGGCAGGATCAGGGAGAAGACACGGTGGTGCCGCGCGTGGCAACGGCCAACGTGACCGGTAATGAGACGGACAATGCCAACGTCACCATCACTCCCGTGGATTATCCGGATAACCCCGGTGTGGCCTACCAGGGGTCCGGTGGCAGTTTCATTCAGATCTGGCAGATTGACTTCTTTGATCTGGGGATCTTCTCCGAAGGCCAATATCTCTTTGCGGCGGACGGCATCAGTACCACGGGTGATCCCCAGCCCCTGTGGTTCAACCATGCTTCCAACGCCGCTCTGAGCGGCACCCCTCAGGATCAGTCGGATGACCTGTACCGCTGGTTCTTCGGTAATGCCGGCCTGGATGAAATCGTTTTCGGTGGCATGGTGGATTCCGACGGTTTTGGTTGGGACAAGTCCAGCGACATCAATATCCGGGTCTATGCCGAGCATGTCCGGACGGATATCCCCGAACCCGGTAGCCTGCTGCTGATGGGCATGGGTATTCTGGGCCTGCTCTCCGCCATGCGTCGTCGCCGGATGTTTTCTTGATGGAATGAGCCCCGTCCGTCTTCACTCATAGGGCGTATCGGCAAAGGCCCCCTGCGTCACATGACGATGCAGGGGGCCTTTTCAGTCATGTCGCCGCCGCAGCCTGAGTACCTGCCTCAGCACATAGGCTTCCGCCCCGGCGGGGCGGCCCGCCAGCCACCACAGCAGGATGATGGCCAACATGTAGCTGACCATGCCCAGGCCGATGCGGGCCATCAGGATTAGCCATTCCGGTCCCGGGATCAACTCGCCAAGCTGCGTCACGCACAGTGCCATGAAAAGGGCCGCCAGCAGGGGCCGATAGACCACACCCACCAACTCGCCCACTTTCAGACCCGACAATGTCCGGGTCAGCAAACCGGCAAACACGGCCACCCCCAGTGCCGCCACGAACAATCTCAACCAAGCGATTTCCAAGGCACCCGCCTGGGGCAGGAGCATCACCGCGAGCACGGCAAAAACACCCACTTGCCACCAGGTATAGGCAGCCACCAGCTTCACACGCCCCAGGGTCAGGCAGACATAGATGCCGCTGGAGAGCAGGGCGGTGACCACCGTGACCAGCGCGATGATCTCCACGAAAGGCACGATGAACCCCCATTGCTCACCCAGCAGTATGGCCACTGCCTCTCGGGCCACCAGGGCCAGCCCCGTGCCGGCGGGAATCACGATCAAGGCCTGTACCCCCTGCGCCAGCAGGAATAGACGCTTGAGTTCAGTCAGGTCCTGCTTCACCCGCACAAAGGCCGGGAACAGCACCCGATTGATCGGCGCCAGCAGTTCGGTGGTGGGCATGCTGGAAATCTCGTTGGCCAGGGAATATCCCCCCGTCACGGTGGTGCTGTCCCGCCGCCCCACCAACATCATGTGCAACGACTGATCCAGATAGACACCGATATTGCGCACCAGTACCCACTGTGAAATACCAAAAATCTCATGGAATCGGGCCAGACTCAGCCGGGGCCGCATGGGATGCATCACATAGCTCAATACCAGGCCGAAGGCACGACCCGCCAAAGTCCCGATCACCAGTGCCCAGAACGACTGCAGCACGAAGGCGGCCCCGATGGTGGTCCCAAAGCCGACCATTCGCCGGGCAAACAGGAACTGGAAATCCTCGACAAAGCGCATCTCCTTCTGGAAATTCACGATGCCGATATTCTCCAACCCGCTCAATAAAAAGGAGAGGGCAAGGATCTGTATGACCAGGGTGAGGCTTGGCTCGTCAAAAAAGACCGCCGCCCACGGCGCGGCCACCCACACCAGCGCGGCGGCCGCCGCACACTGCAGAAGACGCAGGGTCCAGGCCGTGTTGTAATGGTCCTGAGATGGGGAGGGGTTCTGAATCAGGGCCACATGCACGCCCAGATCCAGCAGAACATCCGCCAGGCCAATGACCAGGGAGGCCATGACAATGATGCCGAAATCCTCGGGCGCCAACAGGCGCGCAAGGATGATGACGCTGACAAGACCGATCAGGCGGTCGGTCCAGCGCATGGTGATGGTCAGCGCGGCACCCTTGGCGACGCTGGTGGGGGCATTGGCCAAAAAAGAACGCTCTGATTATCTGTTCAGTTCCAGTGACCTGCTCGCTGCAGCCTGTTTCGCAGGCCGGGCAGTGGATGGCCGAGAGAATAAGCTTTCTCGGCTTGCTCCCTGGCGGCACGGTAATCTCTCAGATCAAACAGCAACAGTCCGAAATTGTAGTGAAATTCGGCGGAATCTTCGCCTAGCTCGGCGGCTTTTTCGAAATGAGGGAGCGCGCGCCGGGGATGTCCGGAGAGATGCAAATGCATGCCGTAGAGCATCCTGACGGTGCCATCGTCGGGGGTGAAGCGCATGGCACGGTCGAAGTAGCAGTCTGCGCTGCGGCGCCAGCCACTTAACTTTTCAGCATCAGGTAGTACACCTCTGTTAAGTCTTTCCAAGCGAGAAACTGCCCATAATGCACGGTGATGATTGGGCCATTCCCTTAATGTGTAATCTATATCATCGAGGAGGAAGCTTGTTCTTCCTCTCTGCAAGTTTTCAATTTGTGGCGTAAAATGATTGGTGGATTGTGGGATTCCCTTGCTGAAGTCAGCTCGGCGATAATCGAAAGGCCCGTCAGGGTTTGTGAGGCTCCCGCATTCAAATTCACCTCCAGTCGAGCGATTATTCGCATGTGTGGATGCGGTAAAAAACATAAGGGAGAAAAGGACGAGTAGCATGATTAATTTCATTTGCTGTGCCTGTCATGCGTTTTCTGGTCGCCCATTACTTATACATGATGATTTTATGTAGGTCAATTTTGATGACCCTCGGGTGTTTTCAATGAGAATAACTGCCGTTATTAATACTTATAATAGATGTAAGGATTTGATGGATGCCCTTGACTCTGTCGCCAGGCAAGCCAGGAAGCCAGATTTAATTGTCATCATAGATGATGGCAGTTTTGATGCTACTAGAGATGAGGTTAATAAATTTATTGCTGAGTCTGATTGTGAGATTAAGTATGTTTGGCACAAGAATTCCGGTCTTTATCCATCTAGGAACAGGGGGTTAATGTCGGCTGAAGGGGATTATGTAGCTTTTCTTGATGATGATGACGTGTGGAGGCCTGATCATTTGTTGAGGTGCGAAAGACTTGCCAAGCTAAATCCCGAGGCAAGTGTATTGAGTGGTTTTATTTCAGCAGATGATGCCGAGACTTTTGTTACGCCAAATGATAAGTTCATGATTGATTTTGATCTTGTCAATGATGGCGGTATCGAGAGTGAGCGTCTTGTTCGTCGCAGAAGTGAAGTTGTCAGGCCTTTTTTTGCTCCACATCTATCTGCCTCTATGTTGAAGCTTGATTTGG
>NZ_JAJNQM010000043.1:0-28199 GCF_022227785.1 Ectothiorhodospira lacustris
GATGGCGGTCCAGCACTGCCCTGATAGCGTCTGTAGCCACAGGTGATGGGCGGGGGCCGGCAGCGATGCCGGCCCCGCCCGGCATCCGCGGCCCTTCGCTAACAAGCGTGTTGAGAGTATAGGGCTAGGGCCGGAATCTCCGGCCTATGCCTTACTGACCGGAGGTTCTAGGAATGTCCATGCTGAGCTTTGAGAAAAGATACCGCGTACGCGGGGGGACGTTGATCGGAGGCGACCTATTTGACTTCTGGGTCGGGCCTTTCTACGTCGGATTTTTTGGGGTCCTAACGGCGTTTTTCGCGTTGTTGGGTACACTCCTGATCGTCTGGGGTGCGGCTATGGGCCCAACCTGGAACATCTGGCAGATCAGCATCAATCCCCCCGACCTGAGTTACGGCCTTGGCTTTGCACCCCTGGCTGAGGGTGGTCTTTGGCAGATGATCACGATCTGTGCCTTGGGCGCATTCGTCTCCTGGGCGCTACGCCAGGCTGAGATTGCCCGCAAACTGGGCATGGGTCTGCATATCCCGATCGCCTTCTCTGTGGCGGTCTTTGCCTATTTCACGCTGGTTGTCATTCGCCCGGTGCTGCTGGGTGCCTGGGGCCATGGTTTCCCCTACGGCATCATGAGTCACCTGGACTGGGTGTCCAACACTGGTTATCAGTTCCTGCATTTCCACTATAACCCGGCTCACATGCTGGCCATCGCCTTCTTCTTCACCACGGCTCTGGCGCTTTCACTGCATGGTGGTCTCATCCTGTCCGCTACCAACCCCAAGAAGGGTGAACCGGTCAAGACGCCTGAATACGAAGATACCTTCTTCCGTGACGTCGTCGGCTATTCCATCGGTGCCCTCGGCATTCACCGCCTGGGTCTGTTCCTGGCCCTCAGCGCCGCCTTCTGGAGTGCCGTCTGTATCGTCATCAGCGGTCCTTTCTGGACGCAGAGCTGGCCGGAATGGTGGAACTGGTGGCTTGACCTTCCTATCTGGGCTTAATGTAAGGGGACCACAATGGCCGAATACCAGAACATATTTAACCGGGTGCAGGTCCAGGCAGAGCCTGAGGCTGGCGTACCCTTGCCGAATGGTGATCGCGAACGCATCGGGAAACCGCTGCTGTTCTATTGGGCCGGCAAACTAGGTAACGCCCAGATTGGGCCGATTTACCTGGGCTGGACCGGATTGGCATCCATCATGTTTGGTTTGATGGCAATCCTGATCATTGGTTTTAACTTCCTGGCCCAGGTCAACTGGGACGTCATTCAGTTCATCCGCCAGCTCTTCTGGCTGGGACTGGAGCCGCCGCAGGCGCAGTATGGTCTGGGCATTCCTCCGCTGGCCGAGGGCGGCTGGTGGCTGATGGCCGGCTTTTTCCTGACCACCTCCATCCTGCTGTGGTGGGTACGGATGTATCGTCGTGCACGTGCGCTGAACATGGGTACCCATGTGGCCTGGGCATTTGCCGCGGCGATCTTCCTGTATCTGAGCCTTGGCTTCTTCCGTCCGATCCTGATGGGCGACTGGTCCGAAGCAGTACCGTTCGGCATCTTCCCGCACCTTGACTGGACCACGGCATTCTCTCTGAAGTACGGCAACCTGTACTACAACCCGTTCCACATGCTCTGTATTGCTTTCCTGTATGGCTCTGCTGTGCTGTTTGCCATGCATGGTGCAACGGTGCTGGCCGTGGGCCGGTATGGTGGTGAACGCGAGCTTGAGCAGATCACCGACCGTGGTACGGCTTCCGATAGAGCAATGCTGTTCTGGCGCTGGACCATGGGCTTCAACGCCACCATGGAATCCATCCATCGCTGGGGCTGGTGGTTCGCGGTTCTCGTACCGATCACCGGCGGCATTGGCATTCTGCTCACTGGCACGGTAGTCGACAATTGGTATCTGTGGGCGATCGACCACGGCGTGGCGCCGTCTTATCCGATCGTACATCCGAACGTCGAAGATCCGGCCATGCTTCAAGGGATGTCTCAATGAAAACGATGACGCGTAAAACGACGACAGTGGCGGCACTTGCCGGTGCCGCACTCCTGATGACCGGCTGCGAACTGCCCATCGGGATCGAAACCGAGCAGACCGGTTATCGCGGTCTGGGTATGGAGCAGGTGACCAAGCGGCATCTGGAAGCCATGAAGCGCAGCGGCATGGAAATTCCGGAGCCTGAGCGTCCCGCGGCTGCCGCCGGTCCCCGTGCCGGTGACATCTACGAGAACGTGAAGGTGCTGGGTGACCTGAACATCTCCGAGTTCAACCGTCTGATGAACGCCATCACTGCCTGGGTGGCTCCGGAAGAAGGTTGTAACTACTGTCATACGCCGGGTAACTTCGCAGACGAAGACGTCTACACGAAGATTGTCTCCCGTCGCATGCTGGAGATGACCTACACCATCAACAACGAGTGGACCGCCCACGTGGGCGAAACCGGTGTAACCTGTTACACCTGCCATATGGGCAACCCGGTACCGGAGAACATCTGGTATGAAGATTCGGGCATCAAGCATGCCGGTGGCCTTGCCGCCAGCCGCATGGGTCAGAATCTTGCGGGTAGCAACGTGGCTTCCACTTCGTTGCCGAATGATGTCTTCACGCCCTTCCTGCAGGGTGATGGGCCGCAGAACATTCGTGTGACGCCGCGGACTGCCCTGCCGATGGGGGACAACCCCTATAACCTGGTGGACGCTGAGTGGGTGCATGGTCTCATGATCCACTTCTCGAAGGCCCTGGGTGCTAACTGCACCACTTGCCATAACACGAACAACTTCCCGGAATGGCAGACCAGCCCTCCGCAGCGTGTGACGGCATGGCAGGGGATCGAGATGGTTCGTGCGCTGAACAATCAGTACCTGAACCCGCTGCAGCCCGAGTACCCGGATTACCGTCTGGGTCCCACGGGTGACGCGCCCAAGACCAACTGCGCCACTTGCCACAACGGCTTCCAGCTGCCGCTGGATCGTGCGCAGATGCTGAAGGATTATCCGGAACTGAATCGGGTGATCCATCGTGGTGACGAGCCTGCGGCCGCCACCAGCGCTGCTGCCGAACCTGCCGGTGATGCAGAAGGCGAGGCTGTTGAAGGGTAATTTCACAGTTGTATCAACTGAATGACCCGGACGGAACCGGGTGGACAGGGGACCTTCGTGGTCCCCTGTCTCGTTCCGGCCCGGAAACGGGTGCAAGGCATCATGGCTTTGTGTATGTTTTAGCGGCCTGAAGCTGACCATTCAGCCCTGACAGGCGCAGACGAGTGATGGCCCGAGCGGCCTTGTGAGGGATAGCAGTGGTCGGAAACCGAGGCGTGGGGATTGACGGCTTTACCAGCTGGCACTGGCTGCTGGGCGCTGCGGCGATGGTGATCGTGCTGGGGGGGCTCAAGGCCGTCAGCCATATTCTCACGCCGTTTCTGATGGCAGCGTTTCTGGCCATCATCTGCGCGCCGCCACTGGCCTGGATGCAGCGTCGAGGTGTACCCGGTGCCGTGGCGGTCATCATTTTGTTTTCCGTTGTCGGCTTCACCTTTTTTCTGCTGTTTCTGGCGCTCAGGGATGCGGCGGAAAGCCTCGCCGTTCAGGCTCCGGTATATCAGATGCGATTGACAGGGTGGTTGGAGCACTTGCGGGCCATCGCTGAAGCCCGTGGTTTGCCGGCGGATTTGTTACCGGAAAAACCGGCATTGCCCGCCACTGCGACCATTACCAATGCGGCCAGGGCGGTTGCCGGCGGAGTGGGGCAGTTTACCGCCAGTACCTTTCTGGTACTGCTGGCCTTCATGTTCCTGCTGATGGAAGAAAGGGCTCTGGAGGCCAAGCTCACTGCGGCTTTTCCCGGTCGCCGCCGTGCTCGTGTACGGATGCGGCGTTTTCTGCGCTCGGTCTATCGCTATCTGGCCATCAAGACGGGTGCCAGCGTGGTTACCGGGTTGCTGGTGGGTATCGGGCTGACGCTCATTGGCGTGGACTTTGCCATTCTCTGGGGCATCCTGGCCGGTTTGCTCAATTTCATTCCGACCATCGGTTCGATCATCGCGGCAGCCCCGGCGGTGCTGATTGCACTGCTGGGCATGGGGGTGACGGAGGCTGTGCTGGTCCTGATCCTGTACGTGCTGGTCAACGTGGGTATCGGCAGCGTGCTGGAGCCCAAGTTCATGGGGCGCAACCTGGGCCTGTCGCCCCTGGTGGTGCTGGTATCCTTGCTGGTCTGGGGCTGGGTGTTTGGACCGGTGGGCATGTTACTGTCGATTCCTCTGACCATGATCGCCAAGCTGGCACTGGAGTCCAAGTCGGATACCCGATGGATGGGTATCCTCATGAGTGACCGCGCCAGGGGGAGCTAGTCGCCGGGGTGACCGGCTCTGTACATGATTTTCCCAGGAGATCCAAATTGATTCCCTTGATTCTTTCAGGTGGTGCAGGTACTCGGCTCTGGCCCATGTCGCGCCAGTTGTATCCCAAACAGTTTCTACCTTTGGCGGACCCTCGGCGGACCCTCCTGCAGGCGACCCTTGAGCGCCTGCCCCAGGGCGATGATATGGCCCGTCCGGTGGTGGTGTGCAATGAAGAACACCGCTTTCTGGTCGCTGAACAGCTACGCGCCATGGGGGTGCAGCCGGCTCGGATCATCCTGGAGCCATTGGGACGCAATACCGCGCCGGCGGTGGCGCTGGCTGCTCTGGAACAGGTACAGGAGGGTGCGGACCCGGTGCTGTTGGTGATGCCGGCGGACCATGTGATCAT
Organism: Ectothiorhodospira lacustris; assembly: GCF_022227785.1. Lineage (NCBI taxonomy): Bacteria > Pseudomonadati > Pseudomonadota > Gammaproteobacteria > Chromatiales > Ectothiorhodospiraceae > Ectothiorhodospira > Ectothiorhodospira lacustris. The sequence goes on from NZ_JAJNQM010000043.1 coordinate 4,745, forward strand.
CGACGTGGAGGCCTTCCGCCACGCGCTGTCCATTGCCCGGGTGCGGGCGGAAGCCGGGGACATGGTGACCTTCGGCATTGTCCCTTCCGAGCCTCATACCGGCTACGGCTACATCCGTGCCGGCGCCCGGAGTGAGGTGGAAGGTGCCGTACCAGTTCTGGAATTTGTCGAAAAGCCGGATCAGCAGACGGCGGAAGGTTATCTTGCCACCGGCGAGTATTACTGGAACAGCGGCATGTTCGTGTTTCGGGCCTCGGTGTTTCTGCAGGAGATGGAGGTCCATGCACCGGACATCCTGGCCGCCTGCCGCAAAGCGGTGGAGGGTGCGCAGGCTGATCTGGATTTTTTGCGTGTGAACCGGGAGGCATTTGTCGCCTGTCGCAGCGAATCCATCGACTATGCAGTCATGGAAAAGACCACCCGAGCCGTGGTGGTGCCGTTGCAGGCCGGCTGGAGCGATGTGGGCTCCTGGACCTCTCTGTGGGCCGTGGGGGAGAGGGATGTTGACGGCAACCTGGCCCAGGGAGACGTCATCACGGTGGGGGCCAGAAACTGCTACGTGCATGGTAACCAGCGTCTGGTGGCCGCCGTGGGGGTTGAAGACCTGGTGATCGTGGAAACGGCGGATGCAGTGCTGGTGATGCACAAAGACTGCGACCAGGAGGTCAAGGAGGTGGTCGCCCGACTGAAGTCCGGCGGCCGGGATGAGGCGGAGATCCATCGCTGCGTGGCCCGGCCCTGGGGCACCTATGAGTGCATTGATGCCTCGGACCGTTTCCAGGTGAAGCGCATCACGGTCAAGCCGGGACAGACCCTGTCACTACAGATGCATTATCACCGGGCGGAACACTGGATCGTGGTCCGGGGCACGGCGCGGATCACCCGGGGTGAAGAGATATTCGTGCTCACCGAGAACCAGTCCACCTTCATTCCCCTGGGCGTGACCCACCGCCTGGAAAACCCGGGCAAGATCCCCCTGGAACTGATCGAGGTGCAGTCGGGGAGTTACCTGGGCGAGGATGACATCGTGCGCTTCCAGGATACCTACGGTCGCAGCTGAGGCCGAAGCGGCGCCGCCTCAGGCGGCATCCCGCTTCTGGCTCAAGGCATTGACCAGTCTCAGCACCGCCTGCACCCGCTGTTCCAGTGTGTCCATGGACTCAAAGAACCTCAGCTTGTCGGGGCCGTCGAGTCGATAGCCCTGAGGATCGGACTGAATCAGGCGGATGACGTCGGCCGGGTCCACGGCCGGGTCCGGGTGGAAGACCAACCGACCGCCCTGTGGGCCCAGTTCCAGCTTGCGAACGCCCAGTGGCTGCAATCTGAGCTTGAGACGGGCGGCTTCCACCAGATTTTTCGCCTGGGCCGGCAGCAGTCCGAAGCGGTCGATCATCTCCACTTCCATTTCGCGCAACTGCTCCTGATCGCGGCAACTGGCCAGCCGCTTGTAGAGGATCAGGCGACCGTGGACATCCGGTACATAGTTGTCCGGTAGCAGGGCCGGCAGCCCCAGGTCCACCTCGGTGGTCTCGCCGGCGCCGGTTTCCAGGTCCGGGATCTTGCCTTCCTTGAGCGCTTTCACCGCCCGTTCCAGCAGTTCGTTGTAGAGGGTGAAGCCGATTTCCTGAATCTGGCCGCTCTGTTCATCGCCCAGCAGTTCGCCAGCGCCCCGGATCTCCAGGTCATGGCTGGCCAGGGTGAAACCCACCCCCAGATCTTCCAGGGATTCGATGGCCTCCAGACGCTTGACGGCATCCGGCGTCATGCCGGAGGGATGCGGCGTGATGAGATAGGCGTAGGCCCGATGATGACTGCGTCCGACACGTCCCCTGAGCTGATGAAGTTGTGACAGGCCCAGCTTGTCTGCTCGGTCAATGACGATGGTATTGGCCGTGGGTACGTCGATACCGGTCTCGATGATGGTAGTGCATACCAGGATGTTGTAGCGCCGGTGGTAGAAGTCCAGCATCACCTGTTCCAGTTCCTTCTCCCGCATCTGTCCATGGGCGATGCCGATGGTGGCGGAGGGAATCAGTTCTCCCAGTTCCCGTGCCGTCTTCTCGATGGTGTCCACCTGATTGTGTAGGTAGTAGACCTGACCGCCGCGCCGGATCTCGCGCAAGCAGGCCTCCTGGATCAGGGCGTCGTTGCGCTGGCTGACGAAGGTCTTGATGGCCAGCCGCTCTTCCGGGGGGGTGGCGATGATGGACAGGTCCCGCAGCCCCGACAAGGCCATGTTGAGGGTGCGAGGGATGGGGGTGGCGGTGAGCGTGAGCATGTCCACCTCGGCCCGCAGGGCCTTGAGCCGTTCCTTGTGCCGGACCCCGAAACGCTGTTCCTCGTCGATGATCACCAACCCCAGGTTCTTGAACTTGAGATTGCCCTGGATCAGCTTGTGGGTGCCGATGACGATATCCACGCGCCCGTCTTCCAGCCCTTCCATCACCGTCTGCTGTTGTTTCTGGGAACGGAACCGGGACATGGATTCGATGCGGATGGGCCAGTCGGCAAAGCGGTCGCGGAAGTTCTGATCATGTTGCTGGGCCAGCAGGGTGGTGGGTACCAGCACCGCCACCTGCTTGCCGTCCTGCACCGCCACGAAGGCGGCACGCATGGCCACCTCGGTCTTGCCGAAGCCCACGTCGCCGCAGACCACCCGGTCCATGGGGCGTTCCGAGGCCATGTCCGCCAGCACGGCCTCGATGGCGGAGAGCTGGTCCGGGGTTTCCTCGAACGGGAAGGCGGCGGCAAAGGCCGCGTACTCATCGCCGTGAGGCTGGTAGGCATACCCTTTGCGGGCAGCACGCCGGGCATAGATGTCCAGCAGTTCCGCCGCCACGTCCCGTGCCTTTTCCGCTGCCTTGCGACGGGCCTTGACCCAGGCATCCGTTCCCAGTTTGTGCAGCGGGGCGTGTTCCGGATCGGCACCCGTGTAACGGCTGATCAGATGCAGGGAGGAGACGGGGACGTAGAGCTTGTCACCGCCGGCATATTCCAGGGTGAGAAACTCGGTTTCCTGACCGCCGACGGTGAGTGTCTGCAGACCCAGATAACGGCCCACCCCGTTGTCTTCATGGACCACGGGCGCGCCGGGATGCAGGTCTGTCAGATTGCGGATGACTGCATCCGCATCCCGGGTGGGGCGGTTGCGGCGTCGTTCCTGACGGGCCCGCCGGCCGAACAGGCTGGACTCGGTGAGGACGGCCAGGCCGGCTTCAGGCAGATACAGGCCGTCATCCAGCGGCGCTACGGTCATGCACATGGGATGTTCTGCCGTCAGGAAGGCCTGCCAGGAATCCACCGGGGTAGGCAGGATACCGAACGGACGCAGGGTATCCAGCAGGACTTCCCGCCGCCCGGCGGATTCGGCCGTGAACAGGACGCGTCCTGTAAAGCTCTGCAGAAATTGCTGCAGGGCCAGGGCAGGATCGTTCTGGCGGGGATGAATCCGCAGGTCGGGCAGGGCCGCGGTTTCCAGGTTGCACAGGCCCGCTCCGATATCGGCCAATGCCATGGCCTGGATCTGCAGTTGCCGGCCTTGTGCCCATTGCCGGGACAGCGTCTCTTGATCCAGGAACAGGGTCGCGGGGGGCAGCAGGGGACGTTCCCTGTCGTGTCGGCGCTGTTCGTAGCGATGGGCCACCTGCTCGGCAAAGCTACGGGCGGCTGTGTCTGTGTCACCCGCCTGGATGAACAGGGTGTTGCCGGGCAGGTAGTCGAACAGGGTCTCGGTATGATCGAAAAACAGGGGCAGGTAGTATTCGATCCCCGCCGGGGCGGCCCCCTGGCTCACCTCGCGATAGATCAGACTGGCCTGGGGATCACCTTCAATGAGAGTGCGATAGCGCTGGCGAAAGCCCTTGATGCCGGCCTCGTTCATGGGGAACTCATGGGCCGGCAATAGGCGGATTTGGGGAACGGGGTCCTGGGAGCGCTGGCTCTCGGGGTCGAAGGTGCGGATGGACTCGATCTCGTCATCCATCAGATCGATACGATAAGGGACCCCGCTACCCATGGGAAACACGTCCAGCAGGGCGCCTCGGACCGTGTATTCACCATGCTCCATGACCTGATTCACATGCCGGTAGCCCGCCTCTTCAAAGCCGCTTCTGAGCTTTTCCCGGTCGATGCGTTCCCCCTGGGACAGGAACAGACACTGGGACTGCAGCCAGGCCCGGGGTGCCAGGCGCTGCATGAGGGTGGTCACCGGGATGATCAGTGCGCCGCGCTTGAGGGAGGGCAGCCGGTGCAGGGTTTCCAGACGTCGGGAGACGATGTCTTCATGAGGAGAAAAGACATCGTAGGGCAGGGTTTCCCAGTCGGGCAGGGCGAGGATGGCCTCTGCGTCGTTCAGGAAAAAAGCCAGCTCCAACTCCAGGCGTTCGGCGATCTGGGTATCGGGAGTGACCACGACGGTCAGGCCCTGATGCCGTTCCAGGGCGGTAGCCACGGCCAGACCCAGGGCGGCACCATAAAGCTGCCCCCAATGGGCACACTGGGTTTCACGGGGCAGGGCGGGGGGATTGAGGGGGGTAAAGGTCTTTGACTGATCCATCCTGACTGCGGCCCGGCGGTTTTATTGATGAGCGCAGATTATACCCTGATGGGCAGGAGGCGTCGGCAGAAGAGGAAGGGCCGCCCCGCCGGGGCGGGGCGGCGGCGACTCAGGAGGATTAGGATTCCTTGTCGTCGGTTCTGATGTTGAGCAGGGTGTAGGCCGGGCACCAGCTCATGAGGGCGCTGGCCAGCGGGATCAGACCCAGCCAGCCCCAAGGGGTCTGAGGGCCGACAAAGACGAGGGCAATCAGGCCCAGGCCGACCACGATACGGATCATACGATCAGTGGAACCCATGTTCTTCAGTTCTTCCAGATTCATCAGCGTGCTCCTTGGATTGGACAGCGTCATACCATCATAGTGGTTATGGGGCTATTCTGATTGACGAAGGACAGGATTTTTGGAATTGATTCTTCTTTCCGGCGTCGCAGGATTAGTCCCGGTAGCGCTTGAGAAGATCCCCGTAGGCATCGATCCGCCGGTCTCGCAGGTAGGGCCAGATTCGCCGCACCGCCTCGCTGCGTGCCTTGTCCACATCCACGACCAAGACCTGCTCCTCCGTCTCCGAGGCTTGGGCCAGGAACTCCCCCTGGGGACCGCAGACAAAGCTGGAACCCCAGAACCGGCTGCCGGCGGTGACCCCGGACGGGTCCGGTTCAAACCCCACCCGGTTACAGGCTGCCACCGGAATTCCGTTGGCCACCGCATGGGCGCGCTGCACCGTGATCCAGGCCTCCCGCTGACGAGCCTGTTCATCGGCCCTGTCATTGGGGTCCCAGCCGATGGCGGTGGGATAGATCAGCAGCTCCGCCCCGGCCAGGGCCATGAGCCGCGCCGCCTCCGGAAACCACTGATCCCAGCACACCAGCACCCCCAGGCGTCCCACACGTGTGTCCACTGGCTCGAATCCCAGATCCCCCGGGGTGAAATAGAACTTCTCGTAATAGCCGGGATCGTCCGGGATGTGCATCTTGCGATAGACCCCGGCCAGGCGCCCGTCGCTGTCCAGTACCACGGCGGTGTTGTGATACAGGCCGGGGGCACGCCGCTCGAACAGGGAGCCGACGATGACCACCCCCAGCTCCGCCGCCGCCTCGGACAGGGCCTGAGTGCTGGGGCCGGGAATCGGCTCGGCCAGGTTGAACAGCTCGGTATCCTCCGTCTGGCAGAAGTACAGGCCGGTGTGCAACTCTTGCAGGATAACGAGCTCGGCCCCTTGGGTGGCGGCCTCGCGGATGCCCCGCAGGCTCTTGCCCAGGTTGGCCTGGGTATCGTCCGAGTTGGAATGCTGGATCAGTGCGATGCGCATGATGAGGGTCTGGGTCGGTTCAATGGTTGTGGAAGTTGTATAAAACAGGAGGGTATCGAGCCTCGTATCAACATCAACCGGAGCGCAGGGAATGCCGGTCCGGTGCCCGCGGACCCTTGCGGGTCGCCAGATAAAAGTGAAACAGGGCCAAACAGAACATGAGCAGGCTCATCAGCATGGCGCCCCGGTAGGGGCCGAAGAAGATCCATGCGCCCAGCACCAGAAAGGCGATGCCTGTACTGCCCTGGATGATGAGTTTCTTCATGCGTCCCGTATTCCAGGTGGACATGGTGATGAACCACCAGCCCATGGGCAGACCGGGGGCGCAGAACAGCACTACCAGCTGCCGGAGGACCCCTTCCAGATGTCCGAGGGCCAGATGAATGCCCAGGCTACCGGCCATCAGCAGCACTACACCGACGGCGGCGATCCGGTAGCTGGGCTGGCGGGAACGAAACCAGGGGCGTTTTACCGGTGTATTCATTGAGCTTGTATACCTCCAAGGATGTTCTGAACAAGTCATTCCCGCGTATTCCCGACCGTCACGCCTGTGCAATTCCCGCATCAAAATCGCCATTTCCACGCAGGCGAGAATCCTGAGTCAATCGAAAACAGACTACGCACCCCAAATCGCCATTTCCGCGCAGGCGGGAATCCTGAGTCAATCGAAAACAGACTACGTACCCTAAATCGTCATTCCCGCGAAAGCGGGAATCCAGTCACAGGCCGACAATTCCAGACTCCCGCTTTCGTGGGAGTGACGGCAGTGGGGTTATTCGTGTGTCCCAAAAAATTAAATGCCCAAGCAGCAGATATTGGTAGATCCCAATGCGGGCTGAGCGCCATACCCCTTTGGATCAATCGGGGCAAAAAGCGTTCAGAGGCCGGACCTGTATGCCTTAATCAAGCCTTTGCAAAACAGGATTGCACCATAACCGAATCATGAGCAGGCTGACAGGGGAAAAGGCGATGGCCCGCCGGGATCGTTGGGGGCCAGCAGCATCAATGCCTAGGCCAGGATGGGGATGAGCACAAAGTTGCCCAGCACGGCCGCGGCAAGAAACCGCCCGTCCCGGAAGGCATCTCGCAGGTGGTTCAGCGGCACCAGGGTGAAGGTGGCGTACAGCATCAGGCCCAACACGGGCCACAGCAGATGTTCCAGCACCGATCCGGCCGCCGGCAAGGTAGACGAAGACCTGGCGGCGTTCCAGGGCCTGGCGGTTCAAGTGACACCTCTCTTTATAAGTGCTTTCTGAGGGCAAGAGTTTCATCTTTCAGGGACGTGGTTACCGTTTTGTCCCAGAGAGGCCACAGCATAGCCGACACCGGTTTCGAAGATGCGGGTGCCGCCCCCTTCGCCTATCGTTCTGCGCAGACTCGTGCCGTCCACCACGCGGGCCCCCGCCAGATAATCCACGCCCCAGTCCGCCAACTCCCCGAGCCAGGGCAACGTGGGGCCCATGAGTACCAGAGTGGCCTCCCGGGCACAGGCGACCAGTCGGGGGAAAGTCTTGTTGATCAGGCTGGTGGCGGTGAGGAACACCCAGTCTGCTTCCGCCAGTACAAATTCGGCGGCCTGGGCGGGCAGATCCTCGGGGCCGGGCTGGCATTCCAGTACCGTGAGGTGCCAGTCCAGCTGAAGGCTGTCCAGGCCAGGATAGCGGCCCACTACCACCACGCGGCGGCCGGCGAGTCGTGGGGCGAAATGCTCGAATACCGCCAGGTTGGCGGAGCCCTGAACATGGATGGGCATTGCCCTGGCCGCCAGCTGGGAGGTCGGGTTGATCACCGCGTTGATGGCGGCCATCCCCACACAGGCCTCGTGGGGATTCCAGGAACGTATCCACGGGCTCAGTGCCCCCACGGAGCGTCCGGCCAGTGTGCCCGGCCAGGGCAGGGTGCGGGTGCCCCGGGTTGGACTCATGGCCAGCCCAAACCCCCGATCCGTTTCGCACAGGGTCCAGGTCAGGCCGATGAGCACCTCGTGGATGCGAGCGTTGTCGGCGGCGGCATCTTCCAGCAGTTCGTAGATCGACCAAGGGCTCGCGTTCATCGGCCTGCCTTCCGGGGGGTACGCAATTTCACCATGGCCAGCTTCCAGGCAGAGATGAGCAGGATGATCCCCAGCAGGACATGCAGGGCCGTGCTGGGGGTGTACACCATCAGCAGGGCACCGATCAATGCGCCCAGGATCGAGCCCGCCGCCATCCAGCCGATGAAGCCGCCGAACTGCTGGAGTTCGCCGAAGGTCTGCCTCGCGCGATAGCGGGACAGGCCCATGAGGATGGTGGGAATACTGATGGCCAGACTCAGGCTCCCCGCTACTTTGATGTCCAGCCCATACAGCAGCAGGATGGTGGGAATGATGAGTTCTCCACCAGCCACCCCGAGCATGCTGCTGAACAGTCCGATGACGATCCCGGCGAAAAACCCCAGTACCACCGCCACCGGTAGGGGAATGTCCAGCCCCAGTCCGCTGAATATGAACTCATGACCGATGAGTACCGCGCTGAGGAAGACCAGAAACACTACCACCACCTGGGTCAGCAGGCGCTCATTGACCCGGGTGGCGAAATGTACCCCCATCCAGGAGCCGATCAGGGAGCCGGAAAGGATGTTTGCCACCACCCACAGATAGGGCAGCAGTTCGGCGATGCCCGTCATGCCGATGCGAAACAGAAAGGCAAAGATCACCGTGACCAGGCTGACCATCAGATTGATGATGATGGCGTCCAGCATCTTGAACCGGAAGATGGCCGCCAGTACCGGCAGACGAAATTCCGCCCCGCCCAGCCCGATCAATCCCCCGAGGCTGCCGATACCGGCACCCCACCCAAAGGCCGGGCCGTGGAATGCTCTTGAACGTGATGTGTTGTCCGGTTGCGCCATCGATACTCCCCCATGAAAACCTGAAACGAATGATCGGGTACTTTTCAGTGGGGTTTAAGCAATATTCGAGCCATGGATTGTTACCCGTCATGGACTGTGTCCCGATCATGTTTTTTATGTTGCGTTGTATACAAGAGGACACAACGGGGTGTCATTTCAGACAAAGGCAACCGTTTGCGCCCTCTCCGGGTGACCGCCAAACACCATGGCAGCGGGGTTTCATCGCCACTGCATGGTCACTGACAAGATGGCCCGCATCCTGCAGTCCATCATCTGAATCGAGCCCATCACCCATGTCGTCCGGAGATACCCGATGAGAATTCTGACCCTGCTTGCCTTGCTGTGTTACAGCCTGACGCTTCAGGCCGCCGAGGTCATGATCGCCGCCGGTGCGGGATACAAAAGGCCATTGATGGAAGTGTATGCGGCCTTTACCGATCACTCGGGTCACAAGGTGGAGGCCGTTTTCGGCAATATGCAGCAGATCACGGCCCAGACCCGGAGCAGTGGTCGTGTGGACCTGGTGGTCGGTGAACTGGGATTCCTGCGGCAGACCGGGCTGTTTGAGAATTTCGTACCGCTGGGCACCGGCAGGCTGGTGCTGGCCTATGCCGTTCAGCCGCGCGATGGATACAGGGAGCTTCTGGCCGAGGATGTGCGCAGGATCGCCCTGCCTGATCCCGCTAAGGCCATCTTCGGAATGGCGGCCATGCAGTTTCTCCAACGTAGCGGTTTGCTGGAGGGGGTGCAAGAGAAGCTGATGCCCATGGCCACCGTGCCCCAGGTCTCGGCACATCTGGTGGCCGGCACCGTGGACGCCGGATTCATCAACCTGACCGACGCCCTCGGGCTGGGCGAGAGGATCGCCGGTTTCGAAGAACTTCCCACGCAATATTATGACCCGCCAACGATCGTGCTGGCCCATCCCAAGGACCGGCCCATGGGGGAGGCAGTACAGGCCTTTGCGGCATTTCTGACCACGGAGCAGGCCCGGGCCATCCTTGCTCGGCACGGGCTGTGATGGGCGAGACCTTCGCTTGTTCTCCCGGCGCCTGGTGGCTGAGCCTGCAGGTGGCCGGGGTTGTGCTGGTCCTGTTTCTGACTCTGGGAATCGGGCTGGCCTATGTGCTCACATTGCCCATCCCCTTGCGAGGATTGCTGGACAGCCTGGTGTCTCTACTGCTGGTCTTCCCCCCGATTGCCGTCGGCTTCGTCCTGCTGATGATATTCAGCCGGCACGGCCCGGTGGGGGGGTGGCTGGATGAGATGCTGGGCTGGAATATGGTGTTTTCATTCCCTGCCCTGGTGCTCGCCGCCTTTATTGCCGGCCTGCCCCTGGTGGTCAAACCGATCCAGGCCGCCATCGAAGGCAGTGCCAGGGATCTGGTGGAAGTGTCACAGACGCTGGGCAAGGGGCGCATGGCCACCTTGATCCTGGTGGTAATTCCGGCGGTCCGGGGCAGCATCGTCGCCGGGTTGGTCCTAGGCGTGGGGCGCTCCTTCGGCGAGGTGGGTATCACGCTGATGCTGGGCGGTAACATCATCGGTGCCACCGAGACCCTGTCCCTGGCCATCTACAACCATGTCCTGGATGGTGATTTCACCTGTGCCGGCCACGTCTCGGCCATGCTGGGCGGGGTGTCCCTGCTCCTGTTCCTGTTGTTGCAGCACTTCGGAGTCCGTCGATGAGCGGGCTCATGGCCGATGTGCGCTTTCGGCACCGGGGATTCTCTCTGGATGTGGCGCTGGGTGTGCCTCCGGGCGGGGTCACGGCCCTGCTGGGGCCTTCGGGATGCGGCAAGACCACGCTGCTGCGTCTGCTGGCGGGCCTGGAAAGGCCTGGCGACGGTGTCATCCAGCGGGGGGACCGGATCTGGTTTGACTCCTCAAGGCGGGTCCACCTGCCCACCCGTCGGCGGCGGGTGGGGTTCATGTTCCAGCAGTACGCCCTGTTTCCCCATCTGACGGTGGCCGGCAACATCGCCTTCGGCCTGCCGTCGAAGCGGGACCACCTCGCCAGGGTCAATCTCTGGCTGGAGCGTCTGCACCTGCAGGGGCTGGAAAGGCGCTACCCGGGATCACTCTCCGGTGGACAGAAACAGCGGGTGGCCCTGGCGCGGGCGTTGGCCCCGGAACCGGACGTGCTGTTGCTGGACGAACCCTTCTCCGCCGTGGATCAGGGGTTGCGACGGGATTTGCGTCTGCTGTTTCAGGAGGTCATCGCCGCCCAGGGCATCCCGGTGATCGTCGTCACCCATGACCTGGATGATGCCCGTTACATCGCTGATCGTGCAGGCGTGATGATCCAGGGGCGATTGCGTCGTCTGGGTCCCACCGAGCAGGTCTTTGCCCAGCCTGGGGATGTTCAGGTGGCCCAGGTGCTGGGCTGGAGCAATCTGCTGCCGGTGGCCGGTGTGGACCAGGGACATGCCTGGGGGGGCTGGGGGCGGTTGCCGTTGCCTGCGTCCGCCCGAGGCAGGCATCTCGACCGTCTGGCTGTCCACCCTGAAGGCCCCCGTTTGGTGAGCGACGGCGATGGGTTGGCCGGGCAGGTGACTCGGGTGATGGGTCTGGGACGGCGTACGCTGGTGATCTGTCGCCTTGAGGATCGCACCCCGCTGCAGATCGTGCTGACAGATGGGTGTGCGGTGCCCCGGCTGGGGGAGTGCATGCATGTCCGGATCCCCCTTGATTGTGTCACCCCATTGCACAATGGATCGCTGCCATAGGGCGGCAAGGAGAGGAATACATGGCTGTATTGCGTTGTCGTTTCGGGGAGATCTTCCCTGGTGGACGCTCCCGGGACTGTGTGCCCCGCTGCTGGTTTGAGCTGGAAAACCCCTGGCTTGACCGGGCGGTCAAACCCTACGGTTTCAAGGTATTCCAGGAGCACGAAGTCATGGCGCGGCGTGTGCTGGGACATGACCGGGCGGGCACGGCCTGTTTTCATGCCTATGATTACCAGCTGACCGAACCCCGTTCGGATGATGACATGGAGTTCTACGCAGCGGTCACCTACGCGGAGTCACTGGTTGCCTGGCGTCTCCTGGACGGCCGCTGGCTGGTGCGCCATCAGGTGATGCCGTTCGGGGATGAGGGCGAGGGGAGCATACAGATACGTCTGACCCGGCGGATGCCCTGAATCGTCACGGGGTGCCGGCATTACCGGCCCCCGTGGAGCGACTTTCGGCCTTTATCGAATCAATCGGCGATCTGGACGACCTCGATCTCGTTGAGCCATTTCACATGACGCGGCCCGGTGCGGGTATCCGTGGGTGTGATCAGTGCGATCAGGCCTTCGGCCTCACTCAAGGGTTCTCCCCCCTGGCCGTAGTACACCATGACCTCGTCACCGGCGGCGGCGTTGAAGACTTCCCCCCAGGAAAACACCACTTTGTAATCATCTGTGGCCTTGGCAACGAATACCATTTTGCGAAAATCCCTGGGGGATGCCGCTTTGAGCTGGGCCTTTTCCAGGATGTCTCGCAGCAACACCCCTTGCAGATCCTCCTTGGTGCCCCGGTGGATGCCGCGCATGCAGACCATGTCGACCTTTTCGATGTACTGGGTGTTCAGGGTCTGCAGATCGGCAACCGACAGGGTGAGGGGTTGTTCGACGGCGCCGGTGATGGTGATCGATTCCGATAGCCTGTGTGGGGCGTCGGCCGCGAATCCTGCGCCGGTGACGAGGGTGGCGATGATGAAAATGATGGATCTTGGAAATGGCATCGGAAATACCTCATGTTGTGGTGTGGGTGTAAACGGGTGGGTAATAAAAGCGGCTAGAATTCATAGCGGGCGTTGAAGAACCACATGCGCCCGGGACTGGGGAAGCCGCTGGATACCTCGTAGTCCTCATCGAACAGGTTGTCGACGCGGGCCTCCAGGCGCAGTTGTGGGAAGGGTTCGAAGGCCAGCCCCAGGTCTGCGGTGGTGTGGCCAGACAGCCGGATCGTGTCGGAATCCCACCGGCTGCTCTCGTTCTTCAGTACCAGCAGGATTTCCCAAGGGGCACTGGGGGTGTACGTCCCGTGGAGCAGGAGTTTTCGCTCCGGTACGCCGGTCAGGCGGGTGTCGGGATCGCTGCGATTGTCCCGATCCAGCAGGGTCAGGTTGCCTCCCAAACGCCACCGGGGACCGACATTTGAACTCAGAGCCAACTCCAGACCCTTGATTCTCACCTCTCCCACGTTCTGCATCTGGTAGCGGCCCGGTTCCACGTCGTCGACCCGTTGGATCAGATCCGTGACCTCGCTCATGAAGACCGCCGCTTCGAGCCGGGCCAGCGGCCAGAGGGAACCCTGGTACCCCAGTTCCGCATTGAGGGACCTCTCCTTCTGCAGATCAGGATTGGGAATGGCCGAACCCAGACGCAGGGAGTAGCGGTCCTTCAGCGTGGGGAAACGGGAATTGCCGGAGAGGCTGGCGTAGACCCGATGCAAGGGATCCAGGTCCCAGAAAAGCCCCAGCTGGGCGTTGGTGGCCGAGATGGCGTCGGGCTTGGGTACCGGATCGCTGGATTTGAAGACACGATCCGCCTGGAGTTCATGCCGGGACAGACCCAGGCTCAGTCGCAGGTCCTGGGCGAGCTGGATGGTGTTCTCCACACCGAGGCTCGTGAGGGTGTCTTCGAAGTGCTCCGTCAGCATCAGGGTGTTGTTTGCCTTGTGCTCATCCTGTTTGCGCATCGCGACCAGTGTCACCGCCTGCCGGGGCAGGCGAGCGGAATGCAGCTCCACGGCGCCCCCGGTGGTGCGGTCGTTGTAGATGCTTTTCCCGGCGGGACCGACGCTGCCTCGACCGCCGGTCCTGAGCTGCGAATAGGTGTCATCGGTGTACGAATGAACGGCGTTGTCGTAGGCATCGCGGTACAGGCGGGTTTTGATGGTCTCGTACTCACTGACCGCGGTGCTGGAGATGAAATACAGGCTTTCCTTGTCCCAATACGGCCATTGCCAGTAGCGGGCGGCATTCGGGTCGGTGGAGGGTGGCTGTCCTTTTTCCCCATTCTGCTGGTAGTAGCTCAGGGCGTACTCATCGGTGGCGTTGGGCTGCAGACCGATCTTCAATGAGAGTTTTTCATCCTTGCGATAGGCGTTTTCACGCAGTCCGCCGGATTCGGTGGGGGTGGACGTGAAATCCGAAGACAAGCGAAAACCATCGCTGTCGATCCAGGCATATCCCCCCTGCACGTACCAGTTCCCCTGGTGGCTGCCCACGTTGACGGCGGTGGAACGCTCGTTGCCTTGCCCGGCGCCCAAGGTGATGTTCCCTTCAAAACGCTGCTGAGGTTTCCTGGACACCAGATTGATGGCCCCACCCAGGGTATTGGGCCCATAGACCACGGAACTGAACCCCTTGGCCACCTGGATGGCAGCCAGGTCGGCCGTGGTGAAGCGATTGAAATCGATGTAGCCGTCGTAGGGGACATAGACGGGGATGCCGTCGATGAACAGGGGGATCTGGCGTGCATCAAAGCCGCGGACATGCACGACCTGCTCGTTTCTGGAATTTGTTGAAACATGGATGCCGGGCAATAAATCCAGGGCCTGACCCACCGTGTTGCGATTGAAGTGGCGGAACTCGTGCAGGGTGAGGACCGATGAGGCCTGATCCGTGGGCATGCCACCCAGCTCCTGCCTCTGTGGTGCCACATGGATGGTTCCCAGTTCATAGATCGGCATCGCGTTGTCCGCAGGGGCTTGGGGTGTGGTGCCCAGCAGGGTGATGCCGATGGCATATGCACATCGTCTGAAATGAGGCATGACCTGTTGCTCCTGATGGTGTTTGTGATTCATGGCGGTCAATCGCTATGTTTTCTTGTATATAACGACTGATGTGTCAGGCACGCAGCCGGCTCTCGACCCTCCGGATCGAGGTGCCGTGCCCCCCCAGGTATGTCTCAGTGTCGGTAACGCAGACCCAGGCGCAGGTAGCGTCCCGGATCGGCCAGCAGCGAGCTGTCGTTACTACGGTCGAACAGGTTGTCGATACCGGCAAACACTTCAATGTCCCGCTGCAGGTCCGGGAAGAAGGAAAGGGCCAGGTCCACCCGGTCGTAGGCTTCCAGGGCCTCGGTATTGTCGGTGTCGGCATACTGCCGGCCGGCGTGGTGCCAATTCAGGCTCCACATCCACGGGGTTGAGGGTGTCCAGGTGGCACCGAGCATGGCCAGGAATTCGGGGGAACTGGTTAGGGTGTTACCCGTGGTACGGTTTTCCGTATCCAGCCAGGTGGCGTTCCCCCGGAGGTGGAGGGCATGATGCAAACGCATCTCCGCACTGACCTCCAGGCCCTGAATGCGCGCCTCGGCCACGTTCTTGAAGGTCCGGTAGCGTTGCCCCGCAAGGGCATTGACCCAGATCGGCTCGATGCGATCATTGATGTCGCTGTGGAACAGGGTGATCCGGTGTCGGAACGTGCCCGCTTCTCCGCTTAATCCCAACTCCCAGGTCTCGTTGGTCTCCGGGCGCAGGATGTGGGCTTCCTTGCCCAGCGACGGTTCGATGAGTAAGGCACCCAACTGCCGCTCGCCGTTGGGCATCAGGTGGTCCACCAGCAAATCCCTTTCCTGGGGCACCTTGAATCCCTGGGCATAGTTGATGTTGATCCCCAACCCCGGTGTCAGTCGATAGACCCCGCCGACCTTGAAAGAGGTCTCCTGATAATCGATGTTGGTGTCATCCAGCCTAGCTCCGTACACCACGTCCAGATGGGGAGTGACGGCCCACTCATGCTGGGCAAACAGGGCGGATTCCTCTCGTCTGCCGGTAAAGGCGCTGGCCGTCCTTTCCCGGTATTCGCTGCCGACGGTGAACCGATGGGGCTGGCTGGGAGCCCAGCGGCCGATGATTTCGTGTGTATCCATCTCGATCTTCTGCCCGAACCCTCCCGACTCGGTCTGGTCGGCGCTGGTAAAGCCGATGTCTTGGTAATGAATGACGTAGATGGAACGGTCCTTGTCGTAGTGACTGCGGGCCCATTGGTAGCGGATGTTCAGGTCATCCGTCGCCTGCCACTGGAGGTGGGCAGCGGTATTCAGGCGAGTGTTGTCATCGTCCCAGCGGGTGGGCAGACCGAAGACCGCGGGGCCGCCGAAGGCGGTATCCTGACGACCGCCGATATAGTTCTGGGATCGCTCTTCCAGGGTGTAGTCCAGGTCCACGCCCAACTGGAGGCGAGCCGTCGCCTGGTGCTGCAGGGACACCCCTGCGGTATAGACATCGGCTTGGTCGACCCGGGTGGCGTCCAGGGTGTATTCGTCGGGGATGGCTCTGATTTGCGGATTGTTGTGCTGGGAAGGCGGTGTGCGGCCGCCACCCACACCGACAGTGGTGCGCGTGCGTTCGGCAATGGGGTCGCGGCTGTCGGCCCCCAGGCGAAGCTGGACCTGGGTGCGGTCGCTGCCGCCGGAGAGTCCCAGGAACAAGGTACGGCGTTCCCCTTCTCCGTCCGTGGTCATGCCCCATTGGATATCGGCCTCGGCATTCAGGCCCGGACGTGGCTTGCGGGTGACGATGTTGATCACCCCGCCAAGGGCGTCGGAGCCATAGACCACGCTGGCAGGACCCTTGACGATCTCGATGCGTTCCACCTGGGTCATGAGGATGCGGTTGAATTCGTACTGACGACTGAATTCACCGGCCAGTCTTCGGCCGTTGATCAGGATGATCACGTCTTCCCGACTGGTGCCGCGAATCGAGAGGCTGCCGCCGTCCGGGCTGACGAAAACCCCTGAGGCCTCTCGCAATGCATCGGCCAGGGTGACGGCACCCCGTGCCTCCAGCATGGCACTGTCGATGACCTCGACGGAGCCGGGCGTGCGTTCCAGGGGGCGTTCACTGCCGGTACTGGCGGTGACGGTGATGGGTGTCAGTGCCCAAGGCGCCTCTTCGGCGTGGGTGGGACTCAAAGCCGATAACACGGCCAGGCCAAGTACCGTCCGTGGCCGAGGCAGGGCGGTTTTTCGGCCCTGGGTTTGGTGTTTTCTCATGAATGCCCCCGGTTTGCTTGTTGTTATGTACTCGGTGTGTGGTGATCCTTTTCCTCGTTATATTTTTTTTTATATAGCGATGGTCAAAATACGACCAGGCGTCCCGCCGGATTGCATTTAGCAGGAGTCATGCCATGGGCGGCCTGCTGAAGGAAAGGTCACGCAATTAAGGGGAAATGGCCATGAAAAAGGCCTTATATGCAGCGAAATGCGCAAACTGGAGGGGGTAGGTCAGGGCTGTGGATGAAGGGGGATTGAGGGAGGGCACTGTAGCGTTGTATACAATGAAACATAACGATCCGTGGCATAACCGACAGCGGTACAAGAAAGATACCTGGGGGAATTCGCCTAAGTCACCGCCACACCCTTGACCATGGCCCATAGGGTCTGCCCCTTTTCCAGTGCCAGTTGTCGGCAGGAGCGCAGGCTGATACGGGCCAGCAGGGTCTGGCCACCGACATCCAGACTCAGGATCATATGTCCGGGGTGGGGGTCGTCACTGATCTCCGCGATCCGCACCTGAAGCGAGTTGAGGACGCTGCTGGCATCGGGGCGGGCCAGGGCCACGGACACATCCCTGGCCAGGATGCGTGCCCGCAGAGGGGCGCCGATGGCCCGCTGCTGACGGGAGATCAGCAGGCTGCCCCCGGCAAAGGTCACCTCCGTCAGGTGATCGGGTTCATGGTGGACGGCCACGGTGCCTTCGATGACCGCCGAGGCCTGTTCGCTGTGGGCCAGGGGCAGGTCGGTACGGGTCAGCAGGGTCTGCAACGGCCCCTGGGCCAGGGTGCGTCCCGCCTCCAGCAGTACCATGTGGTCCGCCAGACGGGCCACTTCCTCGATGGCGTGGCTGACATAGACCACCGGGATGGACAGTTCATCCCGTAGCCGCTCCAGATAAGGCAGAATCTCCCCCTTGCTGGTCACGTCCAGGGAGGCCATGGGCTCGTCCATCAGCAACAGTTGCGGGCTGGTGAGCAGGGCGCGGCCGATGGCCACCCGCTGGCGCTGGCCACCGGAAAGGGCGTCCGGATAGCGGGTTAATAATGTCTCCAGGCCCAGCAGACTCACCACGTCATCCAATTGTACGCGGCGTTCCCTGGCGGAGATGCGTTTGAATCCGTACAGCAGGTTGTTTTTTGCGGTGAGGTGAGGGAACAGGCTGGCCTCCTGGAACACATAGCCCAGGGGCCGTTGATGCACCGGGAGAAAGAATGTCGCATCCTGCCAGAGATCGCCGTTGAATTGCAGGCGGGCATCTTCAATGCGCTCCAGGCCGGCCAGGCAACGAAGGATGGTGGTCTTGCCGGAGCCGGAGCGCCCGAACAGCGCGGTGACGCCTTTCCCGGGGATCTGAAGATCCACATCCAGGGTAAAGTCACCCCGTTCCAGATGAAATTTTGCCTGAATGCTCATGACCCCACCCCCACCACCTTGAATTTCTTGTTCAATCCATAGACTGCCAGTAGCAGTGAGAAGGACAGCACCACCAGTATCAGGGCCAGGGCATGGGCCGACTGATAATCCATGGCTTCCACGTGATCGTAAATGGCGATGGAGGCGACCTGGGTCTGGCCGGGGATATTGCCGCCGATCATGATGATGACGCCGAATTCACCCAGGGTATGGGCGAAGGACAGTACGGCGGCGGTGAGAAATCCCCGTCGGGCCAATGGCGCCACGATGGTGAAGAATCGATCCAGCGGCGATGCCCGCAAGGTAGCGGCTACCTCCAGCACCCGCGTCCCGGTTGCCTGAAACGCGTTGGTCAGCGGCTGCATGACAAAGGGCAGGGAATAGATCATGGAGCCGATCACCAGCCCGGTGAAACTGAAGGCCAGGTGGTTGAACCCCATGGATTCCAGCGTGCCGCCCACCCAGCCCCGGGGTCCCAGCAGGAGCAGAAGATAAAACCCGAGCACGGTGGGAGGCAGGACCAGTGGCAGGGTGACCAGGGCCTCCACAACCACCTTGCCCCGCCACCGGGTATGTGCAAGCCACCAGGCCGCCGGTGCGCACAGTACCAGTAATATGGTGGTGCTGATGACCGCCAGCTTGAACGTGACCCAGAGGGCCATAGTGTCTTGGGGGGAGAGTGAAATGGGCATCATGGGCCTGGGAATGTCCAATGGGCAGTCAAAACCCAGCCCGATACCCGGGACAATGCCGCCGGGTATCGGACCGGCGATGGGTCAGGGTATGCTGTAGCCTGCGGCCTCAATGACCCGCACGGCTTCCGGGCTGCGGATCCAGGCCATGAAGTCCCGGGCCACGTCCATGTCGATGGCCCGCTTGAGAATCACCGCCTGCTGTTCGATGGGATCGAACCACTCCGCTGGTGGAATCCAGTGGGATCCCGGAATGGTGCCATCGTTAGCCTTGACCTGGGCCAGGGCCACAAACCCCAGTTCCGCCGCGCCGGAGGCAATCTGCGAGTAGGCCTGTCCGATGGACTGGGCGCGCACCAGACGGCCCGCCCTGTCCAGGCTTTCCCAGATGCCCATGCCCGTGAGGATCTGCTGAGCGGCCACGCCGTAAGGGGCGTTTCGCGGATCGGCGATACTGAGGAAACGGTAGCTTCTGGAGCGCAGCAGTGTTTCCGGATCGTTGAGGTAACCTTCCCGGCTGGACCACAGCACGGGTACGCCCACGGCGTAGGTGAACCGGGAATCTTCCAGGGCCAGTTCATCTGCGACCAGTGTTTTGGCGCGCAGGGTATCGGCGGAGAAGAAAAGATCAAAGGGGGCGCCGTTGACGATCTGGGCATACAAGGCACCCGATGCCCCGGCGCTGAGATTGATCTTATGGCCGGTTTCGGCCTCGTAGGCGGCGGTGAGGGTCTGAAGGGTGCCCAGGAAGTTGGCGGCTACGGCGGCCCGAAGTTCAGCGGCGGAAGCGGTCGTGATGCCGGTGAACAGCAAGAATAGAAACAGGATGACGTGTCTTGGTTTCATGTTTGAGCCTCCAACAGGGTGGGTTCAGTCATTGATGGCCAGGATGACGTGGGGTGCCTTGATCAGGGCGCAGGCCCGAGCCCCCTGGGTGAGCCAGCCCTCGTCCAGGGCCTCCCGGGTGACGACGGCGGTGAGGCTGCGGCCATGGCCCAGGTCCAGCTTGACCTCTGCATTCACGGGGCCGGCCTCGATGTGGCTGACAACGCCCTGGAGGCGGTTACGGGCGGAAAAGCGCAGCGTGTCGGCCACTTCGCTCAGAATCACGAAGGAAGACTTGATCAGTGCATGGACTTCCCGGCCCACCTGCAGCCCCAGTTCCAGGCCGGCCTCATGGGTGACCACGGCGTGGATCTCCAGCCCATGGCCGATATCCACGGTGATCTCGTCGCTGACCGCGCCCTGCGTGACGCGGGAGATCTTGCCCTGGTAGTGGTTTCTTGCCGTTGTGCGCATGGATAGTTTCCTCATCAGTGTCCAGACATCGCCCAGTTCGCCCGTGGACCGGGCCATTTGCTGCAAAAATTGCTGGTACGCCTGTTCGGCGGCCCGGTACTGCGCAATCACCTGTTCGCCGTGGGCGGTCAGTCGGGTGCCGCCGCCGTGCTTTCCCCCCGCCTGCCGCAGCAGCAGGGGTTTGTCCGCCAGGTTGTTCATGGCGTCGATGGCGTCCCAGGCCGCCTTGTAGCTCATGCCAATGGCCCGGGCCGCGGCGGAGATGGAGCCGGTGGCGGCGATCTGCTCCAGCAACTGGATGCGGGCGCCGCCAAGGAAGGTCTGGCCGTGAAGCTTGAACCAGAACTGGCCGTCGATTTCAGGTTGCATGAGAGGTTCCTGACCGGGGTTCGTTATGTATTTCTGTATATAGCGCATGACAAGATAAATCCAGGCTCCAGTATGGCAAAGCACTTTGCGGGCCAATCCGGTATTTTTCTTAACTATTTATTTTTGAATGAATTTATTATTTCAGCCCCTGGGCTGTAAGGAGGGATTTGCGACAGTAACAGGGGGATGATCCAGTCCGTGTCGGAAAACCTACATTTTCCGGGTGATCAATTCGGCGGGAGGTGTGTCTGGAATAATGCGGTCTTTGACGTGTATTGATTTATTCTTATTCCTTGGCACTATATGGCGTTTCGCCAATGTTCTGGGGCATGGTATGGAGCCAATAGCAGACCGATGATCCTCGCCTTCCTGCGCCGTCATCCCCTGACCGTCATCGTGCTGGCCCAGCTTTGCGGCACATCCCTGTGGTTCAGCATCAATGGCGTCTGGTGGTCGATGGCCCCGAACCTGGGTCTGTCGGATGCGGACCTGGGTTATCTGACCCTGGCCGTACAGCTCGGATTCATTGTCGGCACGTTGACCATGGCTGCCACCGGGCTGGCGGATCGCTTTCACGCCAGTGTCATCTTCGCCGTGGCCTGTCTGTGCGGTGCGTTGGTCAATGGTGCCTTCCTGCTGGTGGCCGCTCAGCCGCCCTTTGATCTGCTGCTGCGGTTTCTGACCGGTCTTTGCCTGGCCGGGATTTATCCCCTGGGGATGAAACTGATCATCTCCTGGGTGCCCCGGCACGCGGGGGCGGCGCTGTCCTGGCTGGTGGGCATGCTGACCCTGGGCACGGCGTTGCCGCACCTGATGCAGGGGATGACGCTGGGCATGCCCTGGCAATGGCCTTTGCTGGGGGCCTCGGTGCTGGCGCTGCTGGGGGGCGTGCTGGTCCTGCTGTTGGGCGATGGTCCCCATCTGCCCAAGGCCGGTGGGAAAATCCCGCTACGCCAGGGACTTTCAGGATTGAAGATCCCGCGTTTTCGTGCCGTGGCCGGGGGGTATTTTGGTCATTGCTGGGAGCTTTATGCCTTCTGGATGCTGGTGCCGTTGCTGGTGGGGCGGGAGATCGGCCGTCTGGATGCCGCGGATGCCTGGATACCCTGGCTGGCGTTCGCCGTCATTGCCCTGGGATTTGCGGGGTGTGTGGGGGGCGGTGTGATCAGTCGTTACCGGGGGAGTGAGTGGGTGGCCCGTCGCGCCCTGGCGATGTCCGGTGCCCTGTGTCTGGCCTATCCCTTCCTGACCTGGGCACCGGCCGGTTTACTGCTGATCCTGCTGGCCCTGTGGGGTGTGGCGGTGATTGCCGATTCGCCCCAGTTTTCCGCCCTGGCGGCAGCCAATGCCCCGCGGGAGCTGGTGGGGTCATCGCTGGCGGTGATGAACGCCATCGGCTTTGCCCTGACGCTGCCCGCCATCTGGCTGACCAGCCTGTTGTGGGAACTGCAGGGTGCCTGGGTCATCCTGTGGCTGCTGCCGGGACCCGTGCTGGGCCTGTGGGCGATGCGGGGTTTGAAGATGGGTTGAAAAATTTACCCCGAATCCCGGTTTTCCGCGCAGGTGATGCACAGGGTGGCCGCCGGGTCCAGATCCAGGCGCCGGGGGTTGATGGGCTCGCCGCAGTCCAGGCAATCCCCGTAGCTGCCGTCATCGCAGCGGCGCAGGGCGGCCTCGATGCGCAGCAGGGATTGCCGGGCCCTTTGTCGGGTGTTTTGCGCCATGGCCTGTTGTTGCAGGGCATCCATGCGGGACAGCCTGCCCACACTGGATTGGTCCAGCACCACGGTGGCGGTGGAGGCCTTGCGGGCATCCTCCAGGCCGAGGATATCATCCCGTGCAGCCAGCAGTCGGGTGCGATAATGTGTGATATCCGGTGGTTCTGCCATGCGTTTTAGTCCTTTATGCCGGGGCCGGCGTGATGCATGCGGCCGGCAACATCCCTGTTGCCGGCCGCACACCCACCCTCAGCGCAGGATCAGCAGGGCGATGGGTGAGTTCATGATCATCTTGGTGGTGGTGCTGCCGACGAAGAACTGACGCAGGCGGGAGTGTCCGTAGGCACCCATGGCCAGCAGGTGGATGTCGTGGGCCTGACGGTAGGCGCAGACTTGCTCGCAGACCTCGCCGGGCTGGAGCACGGCCTTGACCGTAAATCCGTGGTTTTCCAGGGTGCGGTGGGCGTTGTCGAGCTTGGCCCGGTTGTCACCGCTGTCTTCACCCACCATGAGCAGATGCGCTTCCAGGCCCTTGAGCATGGGGCTCTGGGCCACCCGTTCCACCACCGTGTGCGCGGTGCTGCTGCCATCGTAGGCGATCATGAATCGCTGTGGCTCCGTGAACTCCAACGGACAGACCAGTACCGCCCGCTTCACGGTGCGGATGATGCTTTCCAGGTGGGAGCCGATATGGCGGGCCACCTTGTCACCGTCCTGGCCTTGCTTGCCCACCACCAGCAGGCGGGCCTCTTCCTGTAGTTCATCAAGGGCCTCGGTGACCCGGTCATTGCGCAGTAGGCTGCCGGGGTCGGCAATGCCGGCCTGTTTCACCCGTTCCAGGGCGTCCGTCAGGATGGCGCGGCCCTGTTCACGGATCAGCTTGCCGCGCTTTTCCTCCGTTTCCACCATCTGCTGCAGCAGGGCTTCCCGCCCACCCAAGCTCAGGTTGCCGCTCAGATCCTTTTGCGACTCCGCATGGGGGTTGTGGACCACATGCAGCAGGGTCAGGGGGCTGTCCAGGCGCCGTGCGGCCCAGGCGGCGTGGTCACACACCGACAGGGAGGAGCGGGAACCATCGATACAGGCAATCACCTTGTTCATCAAAACGGCTTCCTTCTTCATAGAATCTCCGCAAGGAAACCCGCGATTTCAATCGCGGGAGGAATTGCGGGTGCGCGAAGCGCACCATGTGGCGTAAACTTTGACCCATGGTC